>CAYZYD010000238.1:0-987 GCA_964482505.1 uncultured Planctomycetia bacterium
GTGTCTGATGACAGTGTGTCTGTCCCCCCGACGTTTGATCGATGCCCCGTTTTTCGTACGTTTTTTTCTCGACCTTACTAGGAGTGACATGCAGCGACTTGCGGCTTTCGCTTTGGCTTCGAGCCTCCTCATTTTGAACTGTGCTCCGACCGCGGCCCTCGATAAAGACCAACCCCTGACCGGCGCCATCCAGAAGGGGATCGCGAGCGGCAAGAAGAGCTTTTCGCACCAAGCCTTTGACCGGCTGCTCAAAAAGTACGTTTCCGACAAAGGGCTTGTCAATTACGCGGGGATCAAGAGCGAGGCCGCTCAGCTCGAGGGTTACCTCGACTCGCTGGCCCAGGCGGATCTCACACAGTACGGGAAGGCCGAGCTCAAGGCGCTCTTGATCAATGCGTACAACGCCTACACGCTCGACTTGATCGTGCGCAACTACCCGATCGCCTCGATTAAACGGCTCCCCAAGCCGTGGGACCAAGAATTCTGCCGAGTCGGTGGACATAAGGTGTCGCTCAACTTTATCGAACACAATGTGCTTCGCGTCCCCGAGCTCTTTGGCGATCCTCGAGTTCACTTTGGCGTCAATTGCGCGTCGATCGGCTGCCCCCCGCTCAGGAATCGCGCCTTCACGGGCAAAGGGGTCGAGAAGGAGCTTGAAGAGGTGACCCGCAATACCCTAAAGCGCGACGATTATCTCACGCTTAAGGATGGGCGCGTCTACACCACCAAGATCCTCGACTGGTTCAAGGGTGACTTTGAGCGGAGCAAAGGCTCAGTGGCCAAGTTCTTGATTCCCTACGCGTCACCCGAGGCGGCCGAAGTGCTCAAGAAGCGCGGCGATAGCGCGATCAGCTATTTCGATTACGACTGGAAACTCAACAAGAGTTGAAGAGGGGCGGGTTAATCGCACTGCCCCCTAAGTCCTGACATCGAGCTGCTAGTGTCCTGTTCGGAAAGTTCGAGTGAGAACTCGGCGAGCCATTCGGC
>CAYZYD010000238.1:1008-6553 GCA_964482505.1 uncultured Planctomycetia bacterium
AAAACTGCTTTCGATGCGGGAGGTCGAGAATTCGAGCCCAGTGCCTCGGGCGAAACCTCGAAGTATGACCAATGCGCCTCGATTCGCCGGGGTAATGGGCTCTGGGGGCAATGGGCTCGAAATCTCGACCTCCCGTATCGAAAGCAGTTCTTCGGGCTAGCGCGACTCGGTCTCGGTGGGTGCGTGTTTTGGACACGCTGATCGAGCGTCAACCCTTAGGGGCTGCTGGCGCTCCCGGGGCTCGCCAAAAATATCCCTCCCGACGGCGCCCGGTTCTGCGTTATCCTTGGAATCGGGGTCGAAGCCTTTTGAGAGTTGAGGACTGATGGTCGCGAGGGAGTTCAGAGAATTGCGTCGACGATTTGGAATTTCGATCGTTCTATTGAGCAGCCTCGCGCTTCTCGGATCTCAGCGTGGCGACCGTGCCGGCGGTTCGGATCCCGAGTCGACACCCCCGCTGGAGGCGCCGATCCTCTTTGGGACCGTTCGCTACTACCCCGAGTCCAAGCGCATCGAGCTCGACGGCTCCTTCAACCTCAACCGCGGGCTGCTCGAGTTCTTGGCGTGCGGCCAGGGCGTCAATTCCCACGAGTCACTCCTCAGTCTGGACGTCGATCCGACTCAGCTCAACCTCGCGCTCATCCTCATGGGGCTCAAGTCTCAGCGAAGACCGACTTCCGATGCCGATACGGGCTTCCTCCCCGGCGACCGCGTCGTGCTGACGCTGCGCTTTCCCGTCCGCGAAAATGGGATCGAGACCTTGCGCGAGCTCCGAGTCGAAGACGCGATCATCAACCAGCTCTCGGGAGAACCGATGCGGCGAGTCGGTTTTGTCTACACCGGGTCGAGTTTTATCCGCGACCGTCGAGCCGAGGGTGAAGAGCAAGAGATCTACGCCCCGGTACGGACGCGGCAGTACATAGCGCTCGTCCATCGCGCGTTCGCGATTCTAGACAACCCGCTCGAGCTTCCCTACCCCGACCCCGAATACGCGGCGCGGACCGAAGTCTTGCCCAACTATGTGCCTGGAGAGCCCGTTCCCGTTACACTGACCATCCGGCATCCGCGCCGCGGTGAGATCGACGCGACCGTCATCAAGATGCCACTCAAGCCCAAGCGTCGACCTCAGCCCAAGTAGGGTACAAACGGAGGCCGAGCCCCCAACCCGAGTCGACGCAACCCAAGTTGACGTATTTGGAGATCGAGTTCCTCGAGTTCGATGGCGCGAGCCGCGACGATCCCGCGTCTTCACTCGAAGAGTTTGCTTTCAGCCAAAGGAGAATCGCTATGCCCCGTAACCCCATTCGCTCATCGAGGAGCTGCGTGATGCGCCATCGATTCCGCCTGTTGTTGCTCGCTATCGGCTTGCTCGTGGGCGGGGTCGGTACGGGAATGCTCGCCTTCCCCGCGACCGCGCTCGAACCGGCCCCGAGCGACGAGCTCAAAAAGTCGCCGCCCAAAGACGAAAACCCGCTGCTCCAAACCCCGCCCTGGCGGCCGGTCGAGTCGCGCGGGCAAGTCAAGCAGGCCATCGATCGCGGCTGCAACTACCTCATCGACAACCAGAACGACAATGGCTCCTACGGTCGCTTCGACTGGCCCGATGTCGGGGTGACGGCGCTCGTCCTCCAGGCGCTGGCGGGTTCACCCCGGCAGTACCGAGAGGGCGACGGGCCCTTCATCACCAAAGCGGTCGCGCTACTCAAAGCGAACGTCCAGGATGACGGGGGTATCTACAACCCCAACCTCGGTCTCGAGAACTACAAAACGTCGGTCTCGATCTTGGCCTTGACCGAGCTCGACCGCGGTCGCCCCGAACCACGCTACTCAAACATCGTCGCCAAGGCGGCCGAGTTTGTGCGGTCGCTCCAGTGCGACGAGGGTCGCAACTATCAGCCCGGGGAGCACAAGAATTCCTACGGTGGCATCGGCTACGGGTCCGACCGCAAGCCCGATATGTCCAATCTTCAGATGTCGCTCGAGGCCTTGCGGGCTGCAGGACTCGCGGAGGATTCAGAAGAGTTCAGGAAGGCGGTCAAGTTCATCCACCGGAGCCAAAACATCGGAAGCAATGACCTCTTCGAAGACGAGAACTTCAAGTCGACGGGTGACGGTGGACTGATGTATTCACCCGGGTCGACCAAGGCCGACACGGTCAAGAACTCCGATGGCACCGTCTCTTACTCTTCGTACGGCAGCATGACCTACGCGGGGGTCAAGTCGTACATTTTCGCCGGGCTCGAAACCGACGATCCGCGGGTGCAGGCGGCTTGGAAGTGGATCCAGTCAAACTACACCGTCGAGGTCAATCCGGGCATGGAGAGTCCTAAGAATCCGCTCCGCGGCTATCAGGGACTCTTCTACTACTACCTGGTGATGGCGAGAACCTTCGACGTACTCGGCGTGAAAGAGATCACGACCAGTGACGGGAAGACGCACCGTTGGGCCGAAGAACTGGCCGGGAAGTTGATCTCGCTCCAAGACCGCGACGGCTCTTGGGTCAATCGAGCCGACCGTTGGCTTGAGGGTGACCCTGCGGTCGTCACGGCCTACGCCGTGCGCGCGCTCTCGATCTGCTATAAGGCGATCGACCGCTAGCCGTGCTGCTCCTATTCGATCTCCCGGTCGAGAACGGTATCCTTCTGCTGGTCGGCGTGCTGATCTTGCTCTTCACCGTCTTCCGGATGGGACGGCGGCGGAGGCAACGCCTCGTCGAAGGCTTCGGCGCCGAAGCCGATTCGGCGAGGGCGACGGGCCGTGAACCTTGGACGACGCAACGCCAACCGGTCGATGCGAATCCTGAAGAGCTGCAGAAGCTCATCGTCGACTTGCAGGAGATCGGACGCGAGATCGAGGCGAAGCTCGAAACCAAGATTCGTTACGCCAATCAGCTCTTCAAAGAGGCGGACCGAGCGACCAGCGATCTCAACGGCGCGATCCAGCGAGCCCGCAGCACTCTCACCGAGCTCGAACAGAAGCTGCCCCGCGAGCTCGACGACCTCTTTGATCTCGGTGAAGATCAAGGACCATCTCAGGGCGCCGAGACGGCCGACGCGGGCGAGCCGGATCGAGCCGAAGACCCATCCCAAACTGATGCGAAAACGCAGACCGACTCGGTTCCCGCGGATCTCGAGATCCCCTCCGAAGTCTCGGAAGTTCTCGAACTCTCGCGCGCCGGTTACGACGCCGAGTCCATCGCGGCGCGGACGGGTCAGCCGGTCGGGGAAGTTCGTCTTGTTTTATCGGTGGAGAGCGTGCGAAAGCGGGGCGGTCGATGAGCGATTCGATTCACAACCTGAGCTACGAATCGCTCACCGAGTTTGAACCTCCCCCTCGGTCGAGTTGGAACGCGCTCGTTGAGAAGAAGTCTGGCCCGGAGATTTGGAGCCGGCTTAGCAGTGTCTCGATCGATGGTCGAATCATCGCCCCGCTCTACGACCAACTCGCCGAGGTTTACCCGAGTCCCGAGCCGACCGAGCGGCCGAAGATCGGGCAGGTAATCTTCGAGACGAACCCCGAAGTCCTCACCTCGAAAATCGCGCGGGCGATCGAGCAGGCCGAAGTCGTCGAGGTTGTGGTTGGCGAAGCCGAGCTCTTTGGACGGGCTGCCACTCAAGGATTTTCGGCCGAGGCGCAAGCTCGAGCCGAGGCCGCGAATGTTCGCCTCGAATTGAGCGGCGGGGCCGAACTTGCGGATCTCTTATCGCCCTGGTTCGAGTCGACGGGCCCCGCGGTCCGGGTCCACGCTGATCCTTGGTCTCAGTTGAGTCGAGGGTGGATCACCCCGGACGACTTCGGGGACCGGTGGGCCCTCGCCCTAGGGAATGCCGAGAAGCTCGCGAGTGTGCGGCCGGGCTCGCGGGGATTGCGACTTGGTACGGGCACGCTCCAAGAGGCGGGTGCGAGCCCGGTGCAAGAGATCGGAACCCAGCTCGCGCTCATGGCCGAGCTCTTTCGGCGCGCCCCGAACCCCTCCGTCGTCGAGCACGTCTTTATCGAGACGCGTCTCGGAACCCGAGTTTTTGAAGAGGTGGCCAAATTGCGCGCATTGCGGATCGCCACCCGCCATTTGCTCCAGCAGATCCTCGGGGTCGACGATCCCGTGTTGCCTCCGATCACGGCCAAGGCGAGCGCTTCGATGCTCACGAAGCTCGACCCCTGGACAAACTTCTTGCGACTCACGGCGGCCGGGGTCGCTGGCTTCCTCGGAGGTGCGGAGACGATGTCGCTCTGGCCCTTTAGTCTCGCGAGCGGTCTAACCGAGCCGCAGGTCGAAGAGTGGGCTGCGCACCAACTCTGGGTGATGGCCGAAGAGGCGAAGCTCGGGGGAGATTGCGACGTCTTCGCGGGAGCCTACGCCGTCGAAGCGTGGACCACCGATCTCGTCGACCGCGGTTGGGAACTCTTTTGTGAACTCGAAGATCTCAACGGAATCGGAACCCAAAAAGGTCAGAGCCATCTCGCCGCGCAGGTGCGCGAGACGCGCACGGAGCGCGAGCGGAAGGTCAGGACGCGCGGGCAGCGACTCATCGGGGTGAGTCACTTTCCAGCCACCGAGCAGCGCGCTATCAAAACACGACCCCTACCCGCGAGTTCACTTTCAGACTCGATTCCCTTTCCGCCTTACCGACCGAGTGCGGTGTTTGAACAGCTCGTCGCTCGGGTCGAAGCGGCGAGATTGCCGGCGGTGGAGGTCGTCACGGTCGGCTCGGAACGCGAGTACCGCGCGAACCTCGACGCGGCTGAGAACTTTCTCCACATCGCGAAGTTGACCACGCGGATCGTCGAAACTCCCGAAGACCTGCATGTGGTCGCGGTTTGTGGTCCTGCCGAAGAGGCGGCCGAACGGCTTGCGACCCTCAAGTCGAGGGGGGCGCGCCATCTCCTCTACGGGGGGGCGAAGCCGCTGGAGCGGTTTCCTGAGGTCGTGTCGATCGGTGGTCGGATCGACGTCGTCCGTGAGCTCGAAGCGATCGTTGAGCTTCTCGAGGAAGGGGCTCTCAAGTGAAGATCGAATCTAACTGGCGAAGCCGAAAGCCCCAGCCGCAAGCACTCGATCTCGGCGAGTTGCCACCGCACCTCGGGAGCTACCCCGGGATCGACCCTTATCTGCGGGGACCCTACCCGACCATGTATGTCGAGCGGCCCTGGACGATCCGTCAATACGCGGGCTTTTCAACCGCTGAGGCTTCGAATGCGTTCTACCGACGAAACCTCGCCGCGGGGCAGCGCGGGCTTTCGATCGCCTTTGACCTCGCAACCCACCGGGGCTACGACTCAGACCATGAACGCGTTAAAGGTGACGTCGGCATGGCCGGGGTGGCGGTCGACTCGATCCGTCTCGCAGGGCGCCTCGGCCTGTCGGCGGAGACGGTGGAGACCGTCGCCCGGGCCGCGGCGCTGCACGACCTCGGGAAGATCGGCGTTCGCGAGAGCGCGCTCTGGCCCGATCCCGGCCTGACCGGGTCGGCTCTCTCGGAGTACCGCCGCCACCCGGTGCTCGGCGAGGAGATCCTCGGCCCCCTGCGGTCGTTCGAGACGGTCC
>CAYZYD010000239.1:0-6551 GCA_964482505.1 uncultured Planctomycetia bacterium
GCCCATCATATTGACGGCGAGGATGCGGTCGTAAACGGTGGGGCCGAGGAGGGCGCGAACGAGCACGAGCCCGACCGCGAGAATAATGATGAACGAGGCGAGGACGATGAGCAGTTTAGAATCTGTCATTCTTCCGCCTTCTTTATCCGTCCGATCATTTCGCCTTCTTCGAGATCGCGGGCGTGTTTCTCGGTGAGGGCGTGGACGATCACTCGTTCATTGTCGATTGCAACCGTGACCGTTCCCGGGGTAAGCGTGATCGAGTTCGCGAGGGTGGTTTGCCCCAGCGTGTTACGGAGCGGGTGGGGAATTTCGACGAGCCGGGGGTCGATTTTGAGGCGGGGACTCCAGACGATCCGGGCGACGTCGACGTTTGCCTTGACGATCTGGAGGAAGAGCCAGGGAAGGTAGCGTGCCCAGGCGTCGAACCCTTCGAGCGGCTGACCCTCTTCGTCGACGATGCCCATCCGCCGACAGATCCAGACGGTCAGGAGAGCGCTGATCACGGCGGCGATCCAGAGTTGTGGGTTTTTTAGGTGGCCCGAGAGTAGGCACCAATACCCGATCAACACAAAGAAGAGGGCGACGGGACGCATCGGCGGGCTTTCGCTGATTCGTGACAAGAGAGGTGGGAATCTCTAAGAAGCTTTGAACCGCGGGGTGAAGAGAGGTTCACTGCACTCGGCCCCGAAGCGGACCGGGCATCTTAACGAGGCCCACTGGAGCGTCCAGCGGTCTCGACGAATCCGTGAGAGTACTCTGGCGGCCCGCTCGTCGTTCGGCTCACAAGAGACTTTGCGGCTGGCGACTTCGGCAGGCCCGACTGGAGGTTTCGGCAAGCGGCAATACGACGCATTCTGGCCGAGTTCTCATCGGTCGTGGCGCTGGGGTGCCCCACCTCCGCGCGAATGCGAATTGCGGACGGGCTCTTTTGGGGTGACCTTGCAGTCGCTACGAGCGAGTCCTATAACAGGTCCGCCTGCCCCGCACTATCCGACCGGAGGGCTCCGTATGTCGTCTCACCCCTTTTGCCATCTCCACGTTCACAGTCACTACAGTCTGCTTGACGGTGTCAGCACCGTCCCCTCACTCGTGCGGGCGGCAAGCGACCTCGGGATGAAAGCGCTCGCGCTGACCGACCACGGCAATATGTTTGGTGCGGTGGAGTTTTATCGCGCGTGCCGTAAGCACAATATCAAGCCGCTAGTCGGAATCGAGGCCTACGTCACTTCGGGGAGTCGCTTTGAGAAGAAGCGCGACGAGCGCGGCCAGAATTACTACCACCTGCTCCTGCTCGCCCAGAACGAGGTGGGTTACCACAATCTTATCAAGCTCTCGAGCTCCGCCTTCATCGACGGCTTCTATTACAAGCCGCGCATGGATCACGAGATTCTCGAGCAGCACTCAGAAGGGGTTATCTGTACGTCGGCCTGTTTAGCCGGCGAGGTCAACCGGCCTCTCATCAGCGGAGCCGTGGACCAAGCGCGCGAAGCGGCTCGCAAGTATCAGAAGATTTTTGGGGATCGATTCTACCTTGAGATCCAAGACCACGGGCTTCCCGAGCAGCGCCGAGTGCTCGAGCAGATTCCCGCGCTCGCCCAGGAGCTCGGAATCCCGCTCATCGCGACGAATGACATTCACTACCTCAAAAAGTCGGACGCGCGGGCTCAGGAGATCCACATCTGTTGTGCGACGGGGACCTCGGTCGACGACGACGAGCGGATGCGCTTTGAGACCGACGCCTTCTACTTTCGGTCAGCCGAAGAGATGTACGAGGTCTTTGGCGATTTCCCCGAGGCCCTCAGCAATACTGAAGAGCTGGCCGCTATCGTCGACTTTACGCTCGACGAATCGACCTCGCACCTGCCGATCTACCGACCCGGCACCGTCGAAGATCATGCGAACGAGCAAAAGTCGAAGAACGAGATCGAGGAAGAGAATCGGCGCCGATTTCGCGAGCTGATCGAGGAGGGCTTTCGGCGCAATTATCCCGAGCCCACGGCCGCCCACCACGAGCGTCTCGAGTACGAGATCGGGGTCATCGAGCGGATGGGGTTTGTCTCCTACTTCCTGATCACTTGGGATTTCATCAACTACGCGCGCCAGATCGGAGTGCCCGTCGGACCCGGCCGGGGCTCGGCCGTGGGCAGTATGGTCTCCTACTGTCTCGGGATCACGACTCTCGATCCGATCGAGTACGACTTGATCTTCGAGCGATTTCTCAACTCGGACCGCGTCTCAATGCCCGATATCGACATCGACTTCTGCGTGGTGGGGCGTGAAAAGATCATCGACTACGTGCGAAAGAAGTACGGCGCCGATCGAGTTTGCCAGATTATCACGTTTGGAACGATGGCGGCCCGAGCGGTGATTCGGGACGTCGGACGAGCTCTCAATATCCCGCTCAAAGAGGTCGACACGATCGCCAAGAAGATCCCCGATACGATCGGGATTAAGCTCAAGGAGGCGATCGAGCAGGAGCCGGAGCTCAAGAAGCTCTCCAAAGACCCGCGCTACACCGAGCTTTTTGAAGCGGCGCTGAGACTCGAGGGTCTCAACCGACACTGTTCGACGCACGCGGCGGGGGTGGTGGTCTGCGACCAGCCGCTCACCGAGACAATTCCGCTCTACCGCAACGGCGACGATATCACGTCGCAGTTCACCATGGAGACCCTCGAGAGTCTCGGTTTGCTCAAGCTCGATTTTCTCGGGCTCAAGACGCTGACGATCCTCGATCGAGCCGAGCGTATCATCCGCGAGCAGGAGAACGCTGATCTCGATCTCGAGAATCTGCCGCTCGACGACGCGAAGACTTACGAACTTCTCAGTCGCGGAGACACCAAAGGGATCTTCCAGCTCGAATCTTCGGGAATGCGTGAGCTTCTGCGGAGCATGAAGCCGGACCGGTTTGACGATGTGATCGCGGTGCTCGCGCTCTATCGACCCGGTCCTCTCGGGAGTGGCATGGACAAGGTCTTCTGCGACCGAAAGCATGGTCGCGAGGAGATCGTCTATCCGCACCGGGCACTCGAGCCGATTCTCAAAGATTCGTTCGGGGTGATTCTCTACCAGGAGCAGGTCATGCGCCTCGCGCACGACTTGGCCGGGTTTACGATGAACGAAGCGGATTCGCTGCGGAAAGCGATGGGGAAGAAAAAGCCGGAGATCATCGCGCAGTTCAAGAAGCAGTTTGTCGACGGCTGCGAAGCGAATGAGATCTCTCGCGCGATCAGCCAGAAGATCTTTGAGCAGGTCGAGCACTTCGCGAAGTACGGGTTCAATAAATCCCACTCGACCGCCTACGCGGTGCTCTCCTACCGGACCGCCTATCTCAAAGCGAATCACCCCGCGGCGTTCTTAGCCGGGGTGCTGAGTTGCGAGATCTCGACGGTCGACAAACTGGTCGAGTACTTGGCGGAGGCGAGGCGGCTCGGGATCAAGGTCTTCCCGCCGTCGATCAATTCTTCGGGCTTCAACTTCACTGTGCGCAACGGGGATATCCACTACGGATTGGTGGCGGTCAAGGGCGTGGGAGAGAAAGCGGTGGAGGCGATCATCCGCGAGCGCGACCGAGAAGGGCATTTTAAATCACTCTTCGATCTCACGGCTCGCGTCGACTTAAAGACTGTCAATAAGTCGACGCTCGAACAGCTCGTTCGGTGCGGCGCGTTCGACGAGTTCAACGCGTCTCGATCGACGCTATTTGCGACGGTCAAGGAGGCGATCGAGGAGGGTCACCGGGTTCAGGCCGAGCGCCGAGCCGGACAATTGTCGCTGTTTGGAGGGAACGGAAGCCAACTCGCCGAGCCCAATGAGAGTTATCCGGAGGTCCCCGATTGGAACGAGCTCGAACTTCTCTCCGCCGAGAAGGCTTCGCTCGGGTTTTATCTCAGCGGCCACCCCGTCGACAAGCGCGACGAGGAGCTGGCCCCGTGGCGAACCCACAAGATCTCCGAGCTCAAAGAGGCCGGTGAGAACGGTCAAGTGGTCCTTGCGGTTCTGCTCAATAAACTCCGGACTCGGCAGACCAAGCGCGGTGAGATGATGGCGTTTCTCGAAGTGGAAGATTCGACGGGCGGGCTTGAAATCGTCGCCTTCCCCCGGACGTTTGGTGAGTATCGAGAGAAGCTCGTCGAGGAGGAGATTATTTTTATTCAGGGGACGACCGAAGAGCGCGAAGAGGAGATCCAAGTGCGGGCGGACGCGATCTACACGGTCGAGGAGGCCTTCGCAGTCTTTGGTCGACGCGTCGGACTCGAGCTCGACAGTGAAACGACCGACGAGAACCGACTCTTTCAACTCAAGGAAGTCGTTTCCCGGCACCGCGGTGAAATTCCGGTCTCGTTGATATTCCGCGGAGCGGTCGGGGATCGTTTCGTGGTGCGCGCCGCCAAGGAGCTCAGCGTCGCGCCGAGTCGCGACTTCCTGACCGAAGTGAGACCGCTCGTGACGACGGTTCAGTTCGATCGGAAACTCTGAAGCGGTCGGCGCGGGCACGAGCTACTCGACGAAAAAGACCCAGAGCCTTTTGAGCTCTGGGTCTTTTTTTCTTTGAGTCGAATCGCGGTTATGCGTCTGACTTGACGGGGATAAGCCGCGACTGAGCTTCGGCGCGCTTTGGGATTCGAACGATCAAAACTCCGTTATGATACTTGGCCTCGGCGAGGTCGGGGTCGAGGTCCGGAGAGAGCGTAAACCTCTGCTCGAAAGCCGATTGATCAAACTCGGCGAATAGGAGTTCGCCCTGGGGCGGCTCGACTCCCGAGGCCGTAATCAACAGCTCGCGGTCTTTGACCGAGAGCTCGAGGCTCTCCCGGTGAGCGCCGGGCATGTCGATTCGAATTTCAACCGCGTCTTCGAATGCGATGACATCGTTCTCGGGTCGGCGGCTCTTGGTTATTTCTCGGGTTGTCGTTTGCGTCATGGTGACCTCCGAATGTTGTGGCTCTGGTGGCAAACTTATTTGATCTCGATGCGTTTGGGTTGAGCCTCGGGCTTCAGCGCGAACTTGATCGTGAGGAGACCGTTTACGAGCGCAGCTTCGACATTGCTCGCGTCGGCGTCTTCGGGTAATTGGAAGACTCGAGTCAGGTTCCCGGTCGGTCGCCCTCGACGGACAAGTCGACTGCCGTCGGGTAGCTCTTCCGTGCGGGAGTAAGCGAGCTTGAGTTTACGATCTTTGACTTCGATCGTGAGGTCTTCACGCTCGACCCCGGGTACTTCAGCTTGAAGCACGTAGCACGAGTCACTCTTCCACGCATTGACTCGGAGGGGAGAGGTGAGTTCCAGAGGAGTCAGCATCCGACTGAACATCCGATCGAACTCACGCGTCAAAGGGCTTGGGTTCAAAGTGAGCAACGGAAACTCCTTTCTTTTTCGGTGATCTTGTGAGATTGCCCTCAGCTGAGCCAGACCCGTGCCATTTGATTTAAGTCAATGTAATATTTGGATTTGTGGTGTTTACGAGACCGCCAACCCCTGTCATGTTGGCGGGCTTGACTCGCTAGACCTCTCGATCTGGACCTTTTGAGCGAGCCGACTGCCATTCTGGCGAAAGGCTTGGGATTGCTGATTGATGCCCACCTGGCTCGACGCCTCTCAGCTCGATTCTGCGGGGATCGGGGCGCTCGCTGGAGGCGCGGCTGCGCTCTGTTGGGCTGTTGCAAGTCTCATATTCAGCACGATTAAGGTTCCTGCCCAACGTCTTAATCTACTCAAAAACAGCGTGGCGGCGCTCTCGCTTCTTCTCACCCTTCTGATCGTCGGTCGGGGTGCTGATCTGAGTTTCGCCCCTGAAGCTTGGATCTGGTTGATCTTGAGCGCCATCCTCGGCCTGGTTGTGGGCGATTTTTGTTATTTTCGTTCGATACAGATCTTAGGGCCCCGCAAAGCACTCGTGTTGACCCTGACCGTGCCTCCGATGACGGCGATTTTGGCGTATCTACTCGAAGGCGAGGACCCAACTTCGGCCTGGCTTGGCATGGGGTTGACGCTTGCGGGTATCGCGTGGGTGACGACCGAAGGTGGAACTCAAGAGAGCCCAGGGTTTTTCCCCGGCACCCTAGCGGCCGGACTATTGTACGGAGTCTTCGGATCCTTGGGACAAGCGCTCGGATCGGTCTTTTCGAAGAAGGGGATGAATGGAACCGGGATCTGGTCCGATGCGGGTCCGACGCTCGAACCACTCGAGGCCGCTTTTGTGCGGCTGCTCGCGGCGGCGGTGCTCGGTCTCTTCTTGCTGAGACCCTCGCGATCTGAGTTGCGCCGGCCCTTCGCGGGCGCCCCCTGGTTTGTGATCGTAATTGCCGGTCTTATCGGTACCTACGGGGGGATTTGGCTCAGTTTGATCGCTTATCGGGAGACCACCCTCGCGATCGCGACCACGATGACCTCGCTCTCCCCGATCTGGATTATTCCCCTAATTTGGCTCGTCTGGCGTCGCAAGACGTCTGCGCGCGGCTGGATCGGTGCCGCTCTCAGTCTCCTCGGGGTCTACCTGTTACTCTCACCCCTCCACGACGAGAACCCCCAAGAGCTGACGGCCCCACCCG
>CAYZYD010000240.1:0-6549 GCA_964482505.1 uncultured Planctomycetia bacterium
GGGAGCTCTCGACTTTACGATCGAAACGCCCAAGGTCGTCCTCGATGAAAATGGTGATGTTCGCGAGGTCGTTCCCGAGGCTCAGGACGACGCCCACAATCTCATCGAAGAGTTCATGCTCATCGCCAATGAGTCGGTAGCCCGGATCGCCGACGAACGTCAGCTGCCGGCGGGCTGGCGCAAGCACCCGGATCCAGAGCCCGATGACGTCGACGCCTTTGTACGTTTCTGTCAGATCGTCTGCCCCGACCTCGAAATCAAAGGGATCAAGGATCTGAGTCGGTTCGCCAGCGATATCCGGAATCGCGACATCGCCCCAGTCGTCAATTACGCCCTTCTGCGCACTCTCTCGCGGGCTGAGTACGTTTCCGAGCGAGAGGGCCACTTCGCCCTCGCAACCTCTCATTACTGCCACTTCACTTCGCCGATCCGGCGCTACGCCGATCTCTGGATACACCGCGTTCTTGATCTCGAGGTTTTTGGCGAGGCCGCCCCCGGTGCATGGCGCGGTCAAGTCGAAGAGATCGACGAAATCTGCGAGCACATTTCAGAAACCGAGAGGCGGGCCGAAGAGGCCGAACGTGAGATCCTCAAGCTGCGCACCATCGCCTGGCTCAAGGAGCGCGAGGGCGAGGAGTTTGGAGGTCTGGTAACGGCAGTCCTCGATTTTGGGTTCTTCGTCCGTCTCGACGATGTTTTGACCGAGGGTCTCGTCCACGTCAGTTCGCTCGAGGGTGACTACTATGAGTATCGCGAGAATCGGTTTTCGCTCAAAGGGCGCCACACTGGCCGCCGTTTTCAGATCGGGGACCGCGTCCGCGTCGAGCTCAAACGGGCGGACTCGCTCCACCGCCAGATCGATCTGAAGTACTTGCGGCATGAAGATCGAAAGAAACGGAAGGTGCGAGTCGATGGCTGAGGAGAGCTACCGCGTTTTCACCGACGGCGCCTGCCGCGGTAACCCCGGCCTCGGGGGATGGGCATTCGTGCTGAAACGCGATGGAGAGTTGATCGAGCGAGCGGGCTTTGAAGCCGAGACCACCAACAATCGGATGGAATTGACCGCCGCAATCGAGGGGCTGCGGGCGACTCCAGAGGGAGCGACCGTCACCCTGACGAGTGACTCTCAGTACGTTCTCAAGGGGATGAGCGAGTGGCTGCCGGGCTGGATCCGCAGAAACTGGCGTAAGAGCGACGGCAAGCCGGTGCTCAACCGCGACCTCTGGCAGGAACTTCATGCCGAAGCCCAAGGTCGCGAGGTCCGCTGGGAGTGGGTCGAAGGGCACACCGGCCACCCCGAGAACGAGCGGTGTGACGAGCTTGCAAACCGGGCCATCGACAGTCGGGGTGCCCCGCAACTCGATTAGCACGAGCGGTCGGCCCGAAGGATGACGACCCCGCGATCAGAAGCTCGCGAGTGGTCCGCCTCGCTTGCAGGAAATGGCAGGGATACTTACAATCGGGGATTCTGTACTCAGGACCACAAAAACTAGAGGTAGCCATGTCAGCGGCGTCGGATTTCGTCAAAAAGTACGAGAAAATATTTATCGTCCTTCTGCTCGCCTTCTTATCCGTCACATTCGGATTCGCAGGTTGGGGGTCATTCTTCGATAAGGCGCCGCCCCCGAGCGAGGTCGCCGGTAGAAAGGTCCCGGTCAGTGAACAGCAGGCTACCGGGGAGAAATTGCTCGCTATTGCGAGGCTATCGAACGCTGCGAGCTACGGGGCCCTCTGTAACGAAAACGGAGCTCTGAAACGCAACGCGAGGATTCGCGCGAATCAGGATCCGCTCACCTACCTCTGCTTGCTCGAGATTGCGCGCGATGAGGGAATCGTCTGTACGGACGAGGAGCTCACCGAGCAGATGACCGAGTTCGCGCGCGGCCTCGTCACTCAATACAACTTCTGGCAGAAGAACCCCGATATCGATTTCTTTAGCAATCCCGGAGCGCGTACCGAGAAGCAGGGCCAGCTCGACGCTGAGCGCGAGGCGGTCGAGGCCATGGGTAGCAGCGATCTTCTCGAACGCTTGCGCGAGGCACTCAACAATCGGCAGTTTATCTACCGACCCTTGACGGTTCAGGACTTTGAGATTCTCCTCCGGGAGCAGGTCGTCTATTTCAAGTTGATCCAGTCGGTCCAAAGTTCGGTGGTTGTGACCGAAGAAGAAGTCTATGACTCCTTCAAGCAGCAAAACAAACTGCGCGGTTTCGATGTGTTACGCGTACGCGTTTCTCAGTTCAATGAAGAGGCTAAAGCCAAGATTACGGATGAGGACAAGCGCGAGGCTTACGAGCAGAATAAAGAAGAGTTTCGGGTTCCGAACATGGTCAAGGTTGAAGCGCTCAAGGTGATGCGCGATCGACTCGACAGCCCCACTCCCGAAGAGTTGCAGGCTCGTTACGACGAGGACAAAGCGACTCGATACATCGCCAAGAAAGGCGACGGTGAAACACCCGACGAGTACCGTCCGCTCGAAGATGTTGAGAAGGCGGTCGAGCGTTCGATCTACCAAGATCTCGAAGAGGGCTGGCTGCAGAAGGCATTGACCAAGGCTCGTGAGTTAAGGGATCAGGGTGATGAGTACTCGCTGCTCGATACCGTCCCTGAAGAGCGGCGCGGATTTTTTGAGATCATTCAATCAGAGCCGTACGGGGTCACCGCCTACGACGACGTCAACGACCAGATCAAGAACGTGCAGGCGCTGCGTCAGGTTCTCTCCCGCTGGGATAGCCTCGAAGAAGGGGATCTCTGTAGCTTCCCCGCTCCATTTGCTAGCGGTGGATTTATCTACCGAGTAGTCGAGAAGATTCCGGGAAAAGCTCGCGATTACGAGGACGTTCCCGAGGAGAAACTCGTCGAGAAAGCGACCGAAATCAAAGCCCGGGAGCTCGCGCGCGAAACCCTCGCGGCCTACCAAGCGGGAATTGAGAGCGGCGAACCCTACGATCTCGGTGGGACGACCGTCGACTACACGCTTGAGAATGTGGCGAAGTACAATGACTTTAGCTACGACTCGGCCGACCCGATCAGCCTTCGGAACTCTTTCCAGTTTCAGCTCGGCGGTCGACCCTACTCCTCGGGTCGGCAATTGGTTCAGGCGGGCTTTCAACTCGAAAACCCGGGCGACATCAGCGATCCGATTATTACGACGGGCACTCTCGCCGACGCCGTGCTCGTGAAGTTCCGCGAAGAGGTCGATCCCGATCCGAGCCTGTTCGAGTCGATGAAGATAACGATTCGCAATCAACTCGAGCGCCAGCGGAGCAACGAGATTATCCAGGCGTTCTTGGATCAAGTTCAGCAGAAGATCCGCGTCCCGACTTCATAGTTCAATCTTGTCGACGCGGCGACGATGGCGATCTCCGGCGAACGAGGTGGATAAGAAGAGACGAAGCAGCTCGCCGATCGCCTCGACTCCGATAACCCGTTCGCCGAAGCAGGCAACGTTGGCGTCGTTGTGAGCGCGTGCGTACTCAGCCGTTATCTGATCGGTGATCACGGCCGCGCGGACCCCTCGGTGGCGATTTGCGGCCATTGCCATCCCCTGACCGGTCCCGCAGACGAGAACCCCGAGTTCAGCTTCCCCCGTTTGAACGCGGCTGGCGACTTGGTGCGCGTAATCGGGATAGTCGACCGAAGTCGTATCTTGACAGCCTAAGTCGATGACTTCGTATCCCAGCTCCTGCGCTACCCGAATCGCCTCTCGGCGCCCTTCGAATCCAGCGTGATCCGAGCCAAACGCGATTTTCATTCGTCCATTATCCGATCGATCCAGTTATCCCTGAGCGCCGCTTCGATCTCCTCGGCACACTGCCGGTAAACCTCGACGCTCCCTCCGATCGGATCGGAGACGCCTTCTTGATTGATGACGAAGATCTTATCTTCGAGGGTCGGGTCCCAGTCGAGGATTTGGGACCGATGCCCTTGGCTCAAAGTGATGATGAGGTCCGCCTCGCCCGCGAGCTCTCGGGTTAGCGTCTTGGTGCGGTGAGACTCGAGATCGAGGCCCCGTTCGCGCATGAGTTGAATCGCATGCGCGCTGGCCCGACCCCCGCTAAAGGCGTGTACTCCGGCCGACGTAACCCGAATCCCGTGTTTGGGCAGATCCGCGACCGTTGTCCCGAGCCGCTCGGCGAGCTTCTCTTTGAGGAGGCATTCTGCCATCGGACTTCGACATGAATTTCCGGTGCAGACGAGGACGATCACTCGGCTCTTGAGAGCTCGCTTGATCATCGCTTCCGAAATGATGCCTTCGCGCAAAACCTCAAACTCGTGGTCTCGGATCCTCACCACCGTTGATGGTTCGCGGAGCGGCGTCTCCCCAGCGTCGAGCACCGCCGCGATCTCACCGTTAAAGAGCTCGAGCACGCTCGTGCCTCGGCAAGCCGGCGGTTCGCCCGCTCGATTGGCACTTGGAGCGACCAGAGGAGCCCCGTGGAGTTCGATCAACCGGCTTGCGACACGGTGGGACGGTACGCGTACGCCGATCCCACTGCCCGCGCTACCGGGGAAGATAATTGTCAAAGGACCTGGCCAGTAGATTTCGATCAACGACCCCGCGAGCGGCGGGACGCTCGAGACGACCGACGGTAGGTCATCTTTTGAGGCGATGTGGAGGGAGAAGGGATCCGCTTTGGCCCGGCCTTGCAAGGCCTCGAGCCGGTGCACAGCTTCGGGGTGGTTGACGCTCGCTGCGATTCCGTAAACGGTCTCGGTCGGGAAGGCGACCAACTCGCCCTGGGAGAGAAGCTCCGCGGCTTCGCGCAGAGGGGCTTCGTCGGGGTTTTCCGGATCGACGATGAAATGCTTCGTTGCGACCGGACCAGAATTCATGCCGACCGTTCTACGTCTTTTGAGACGAAATCTGCGACTTCGATGGTTATGCCCCTGGCATGATGCCGAGTCGCGAACCACCCGTCAAACGGACCGGGGCTGCTCGCGCGGCGGGGCGGGAGGGGCCGCGGTCGTAATGAGGAGAGTTCGGTCGAGCTCAGATCTGGGCTTCGGTCCAGTTCTCGAGGTTGGACTTGACCTGAGCCATGAACTGATCGGCGTAGGCGCCGTCAACCAGGCGGTGATCGTAGCCGAGACAGAGGTAGCACATGTCGCGAATCGCGATCGCATCGTTTTCCACAACGACCGGACGCCGCTGGATTCCCCCAACTCCGAGGATCGCGACTTGGGGCTGGCTGATGATCGGGATTCCGAAGAGACCTCCGAATTGTCCGGGATTGGTGATCGTAAACGTGCCCCCGGTCACTTCGTCGGGTACGAGCTGTTTACTGCGCGCTCGGGAGGCCAGGTCGGTCACTCGTCTTTGAATCCCGACGAGGTTGAGTTCGTCGGTATTGCGAATCACGGGAACGATCAGGCCGCCCTCGAGAGCTACTGCGATGCCCATGTTTACCGATTTATGGACAAGGATCTCCTCGCCGTCGAGCGACGCGTTCACCCATGGATAGTTCTTAACGGCATCCGAAACCGCCTTTATAAAAAACGGCATGAACGTCAGCTTGGTGCCGTGTCGCTCTTCGAAGCTCTTTTTTAGCCGACTTCGCATCTCCACGATGTTTGTCATATCCGCTTCGAATACCGAATGCACGTGGGCGGAGGTTCGGCGCGATTCCACCATGTGCTCGGCGATTTTGCGTCGCATCGTCGAAAGTGTTTCAACCTCGACATTGTTGCGCGGCAGGTCGAGCGTCGGGAGTGCCTCTTGACGAACCGCCACGCCCCCCTTCGACGGGGCCGGGGCACCTTTTGCAGGGGCGGAGCTCTCCTTACCGTTGTCGATAAAGGCGAGGATGTCGTGCTTGGTGACTCGGCCTTGGACCCCCGTGCCCTCGATCTGGCTCAGATCCTCGATGCCGTGTTCGCGAGCGATGCGTCGGACAAGGGGTGAGCTGCGCACCGCCCGATCCCCCGAGCTCTTATCGCTCGAGGCCGAAGTCCCCGCTGTTTCTTTGGAGGGGCTCTGCTCTCGCGCGGGTTCGGGCTTTTGAGACTTCGAACTTTCTTGAGCTGCCGGTTGAGATTTCGACTCTGCGTTCGACTTCGACTCGGACTTTGACTCCGACTCTTCGGGTTGGGATTTCTCTTCCGACGACTCGGTCGGTTCGTCGGAGCCGCCCTCGTCACCATCACCGAAGAGAGCGACGACCGTATTGACCTCGACGGTAGTGCCCTCCTCAACCATGATCTTTTGCAGGACACCGTCGGCGGGTGCAGGCACTTCGGCATCGACTTTGTCCGTCGATATCTCAAAGAGCGGTTCGTCCCGCTTGACCGTGTCTCCCGGCTGTTTGAACCAGCGGGTTAGGGTGCCTTCGGCGATCGACTCGCCCATCTGGGGCATGATGACGTCATGGGCCACGGCGGCGCTCCTTAGGTCTCTTCAGGTGAAGAGCGCGTGTTGAGTACACGTAGTGCGTCTGCGCCGCAATGCACGTCGCGTCGGACGAAACGTGGTTGTTCCAGAAAGGCCCTTAGCTGAGATGTAGGGCCTTTAGTCAAACCCGAACGGGATTTTGTAACAAATGCAAGACG
>CAYZYD010000241.1:0-6532 GCA_964482505.1 uncultured Planctomycetia bacterium
GACGACGAGGAAGGCGAATCCGACGACGGCGCAGGCGACTGGGAATACGAGTACGTCGACGACGAAGACCTCGAGGCGGAAGAACCCGAAGAAGAAGCTTGGGATGACGACGCGGAGTGGGAGTACGAATACGTCGATGACGAGGGGGAAGCGGAAGAGGAAACTTCGGAAGAACCCGAGGAGACCGTGGCGTCGGCCGAACCGGAACCCGAACCCGTCCAGGAAACCGAAGCCGGTTCAAAACCAAAAGGCAAATCAAAACAGACGAGCTCAACCAAGCGCGCCGGTCGATCCAAACAGACCGAAAAATCCAAGCCGGCCAGCCAACCCGCGGAGACTCAACCGGAGGTTCCAGCCGAGCCCGCCGCCGCGACCAGAGACGTCGTCGTCGAAACCGCGGAAGTCGGGCTCGAAGCGCTCTCGGGAGTGGGTCCGGTGATGGCGAATCGATTGGCCGATCTCGGGTACGACCTCGGCCGAATATCGAAGCTCCGGTCCAAACAGATCGATCAACTCGGCGAGGAACTCGGCAACTACGCCAATCGAATCCGCAAGTACGACTGGGTCGGCCAGGCGAAAGCGCTGGTCAAGAAGCGCCGCTGAGGCTGCCGTCCTTTAGCCCGAAAAACTGCTTTCGATGCGGGAGGTCGAGATTTCGAGCCCATTGTCCTCGGGAGACCAGTGCCTCCGGCGAATCGAAGGCGTATTGCTCATACGTCGAGGTTCGCCGGGGGCGCTGGGCAAAGGAAACTCGGCCTCCCGCGCGGAATGAGTTTTCGGGCGGGCTTGCGAGTTGAGGTGGGTCGGGGAGAAAGCGCTCTTCGGACCGGCTGTCAGTGGTTTTTGGGGTCGTGGAGGACCGAGTCGGGAGGTGCCGCGTATCGCTCGATCGATCCCCTTTCGAGACGAAAGACCGCCGGAGCCTGGCCTTTGTCGACTTCGGGCGATTCGATCTCGAAGGTACCGGCAGCCACAACCCACGACTTGGGCAGGTAGCGCACCGGCTCGGTACAGCGGACCCAGACGTATTCGAAGGCTTTGGGGGCCCGACCAAAACAGCAGGTCGGATCAAAGGAGAGAACGAGAAACTCAGACACTCTGCCGTCGACCGTTTGGACGGGCAGCATAAAACCCGCGATCTCGACCTCGACACCGCGCAACCCGAGGAGGCGATTCCACTCGAGTTCCGAGTAGCTCCCCTCGAGTGTCGTCGACTGTCGGCTCGGGATCAGCTCGGGGAATGTCAGCGCGCGCCGATCGGCGGAGGTCGCCTCCGCTTGCTGAGCCTCCGAGCAGCCCACCGTACCGATCACCGGGCCTAGAGCTATAAAGAGTGCCAGCGCGCTAAGAAAAGAGCGTCCATTCGGGCGAGCAGTCGACGCGTACGGGGAGGAGCGACGCTCCGATCCCGCGCGAAACGTAAAGCCGACTCCCCGGGTGTTCGTCATGACAGTACTCCCCCGACGCGTAGCGTAACTCGGTGCTTGTCAGCCAGGCCCGACCCGCCAGCCGGATCTGCCCTCCGTGCGTATGACCCGACAGCGTCAACCCGACCTCACGAGCGGCCGCGCTCGGAAAGACGTCGGGATTGTGAGAGACGAGCAGACAGAATTCGGCTTCTTCACGACCCGCGAGCGCGCGGTCGAGGTCGGGCTGCCCCTCTCGGATATCGTCTATTCCAGCCAACCAAAATGAGCCCTGTTCCGTGGAGATCCGCTCTCCGCGGTTGGTCAGATCCACCCAACCCAACCCTCGCACAAAGTCTCGCCAATCCCTCCCGACAAGCCCTGCGTACCACTCGTGGTTTCCCGGAACGACGTAGACCCCGAGCTGCGGGCTGAGAACCGGAGCCGCGGCTTGGACCATAGTCACTTCGCGCCGCCGGCTGTTGATCAGATCACCGCCGATAATCACGAGATCCGGCTCGACCAATTGCACCCGCTCGAAGATCCGACTCAGGCTCTCCGCCTCGATAAAGCTCCCCGCGTGCAGATCGCTCAAGAATGCAACTCGGAGCCCGAGCGCGGGACCACCGAGTCGCTCCCAATCCAGCTCGGTGCAATGCAGCTGCCGATCGACCAGACTCTCGTAGTAGCGCGTGCTCCCGGGGAACTGAGCGACCGCCCGATTGATGGTGAGGCTCGCGCGGTGGATCCAGAGCCGCGGGTCGTAAGGGGCGAGGCTCTTGAGAGAGCGGCGTCTTGCTGCTCGCGATGGCGCCGCCATGGCATCCTTTCCCGAAGGGTAGGCTCGGAGGCGAGTGGTTCTGACTCTTTCCAATCGGCAGCATAGCTCCGATTGTCCAGTTACGATGCCTCGGGTGATTAAAAAAGAGAGGCGCGCATCGAAACAATGAACGACGCGCCGAAAGTCGGTGGTATTCCAAGGCGAATTCCGTTGGAATAATGGTCCGAGTTCGTCCAGCGCCGCCAGATCGACGAACGAGCGCCCGGGTCGTTCGTTGATATCGACCATTCTGCCCCCGCCGCTCAACCGTAGCCTGCCTCAGGACCTCTCGCTTTTCAGGGGAACTTCACACCCATGCGTCGGCGCGATCGAGTTCACGCTCCCGAACACGAAGCGAGCGGCTCGCGAGTCGTTCGCCTCAGGCCCGCGGTTGGGAAGTCAGGACGGTCAACCGACATCAGTGTTTACCCGAGCGTCTCCTTTGTCGACCGGGCGCGGTGCGTCTCGGAGCGATTCTCACGCACGACCGAAAGCGTGTTGATCTGGGGAAGCAGGGCCCCTTTAATGCCTCAAAGATAACTCCCCTTGTGATGCCGAGTTCAAAGTGAAACAGATCTTACTCTCTGGCGGTGGCGCCATCGTCGCACGCGCTCCGAGGCCGACGCTCGGGCCCGGACAAGTTCTCGTCCGCGTCGAGTACTCACTCGTCAGCGTCGGGACCGAGACCGCCGCTTTAAAGCCGCTCGCGACCGGGGTCACGGATTCGACATTGGAGCAGGCGGGAGCCTACGCCTCGCTCGCGAGAACCTATCTCAAGAAGGCGATCAAAGATCCCAAGAAAGCGGCTCGCCGGCTCCGCAGCATCGTGAGGCGCGAGATCCGAAGGCTCACTCCCGAACGCACCGTCGAAGTCTTGCCGACCGAGACGGTGTCGGGTCTCCGTTGGGAAAAGGCCGAAGCGAAAAAGCTCGAGTCAAGTGGGGAACGGCTCCGCCTCGTCACCGACGAATCCGAGTGCAACTATCAAGTACTCTCGAGTCCGATCCCGCTGAGCGGGCGGTGGCCTGCGATCGAGCTTCGAGGCGAACTTCAGGGGGGCGATGTCACGATCGGTATCCTGACCGAAGCCAAGGATCGCTGGCTCGCCCAACACCGTCTCGAGGCGGGCCCGATCGACGATCGGATCGTCTTCGATCCGCAAGCGGCGGAAGCGGTCACGATCGTGATCACGACCGCGGGCGCCGAGCAGCCCTGCGAAGTCGACCTGAGCCAACTCCAGGTTCAACTCGTCCCGGGAATCGAAGCGGGGCTACCTCAGAATGAGATGGGTGATCAGGGTTGGGCGGTCGGCTACTCGGCCGCGGGTCGCGTGGTACAAGTCGCTCAAGGCGTGAATGATCTCGACGTCGGCGATTGGGTCGCCTGCGGGGGCGCGGCCTACGCACACCACGCCGAGTACATCGCCGTGCCGCGTAACCTCGTCTGTCCCGTGCCGACGGGAGTATCGCTTCGGGACGCGGCGACGACGACGGTGGGAACGATTGCGCTCCAAGGCATCCGAAGAACCGAACCGCAACTCGGGGAGGTGATTTGTGTGCTCGGACTCGGCCTCCTCGGGCAGCTCTCCGTACAACTGCTGCGCGCCGCGGGTTGCCGCGTGGTGGGTCTCGATCTCTCCCAAGATCGAGTCGACCGAGCTCTCGCGCTCGGGCTGGAAGCCGGGACCTCGGATCCCGAAAAACTCTGGCCGCTGGTCCGCGATCTGACTCAAGGTCACGGCGCCGACGCGACCGTAGTCGCGGCCGCCACTCGCTCGCACAAGGTCGTCAACCAATCGATTCAAGTGACTCGGCGCAAGGGCCGCGTGATCTTGGTGGGAGACGTCGGACTCAATCTTGAACGGGCAGAGTTCTACAAGAAAGAGCTCGACCTCTTGATGAGCACCTCCTACGGGCCGGGTCGTTACGACTCGACCTACGAAGAGGGAGGTCGAGATTATCCCTACAGCTATGTGCGCTGGACTCTGAACCGGAACATGAGCTCATACCTCGACCTGATCCGTCGAGGTGAGGTTGAGATCGAACCGCTGATCGATCGTGAGTACGACCTCGGTGAAGCGAAAGAGGCTTACCGAGAGCTCGTCAAGAGCGACAACCCCCCGCTCGGGGTCCTCTTTCGGGTTACAGAGGAAGAGACCAACGCCGGCGAGAGTGACCCGAGCGTCGTCCAACTCAGAGGCCACCGACGTGCTCCCGAAGGTCCGCTTCATTACGCCTTGGTCGGCGCGGGAGCGTTTGGGACTTGCATGCTCGTTCCGCAACTCGCCAAACGCAAAGACTGCTTCTTCCTCCGCGGCGTAGTGACACGCGACGCAGCTCGCGGCGGGAACTTCTGTCGAGAGAACCGGATCGAGATCATGACGAGTGACCTCAACCGGGTCCTCGAGAATCCCGAATTTGGCCTCGTGGTCATCGCGACCCGACACTCAGAGCACGCGCTCCAAACCCTGGCGAGCTTGCGGGCCGGCAAACATGTCTTCGTCGAGAAGCCACTCGCCCTCACTTGGGCTGAGCTCGCTCAGATCGAAGAGTTCTTCCAGCAGACCGAAGATCCGCCCGTATTGATGGTAGGCTTCAACCGCCGCTTCTCCCCCGCGTTGAGTCGTCTGCGAGAAATTCTCGAGACGCGTCGCAGCCCCCTCGTCATCAGTTATCGATTGAACGGTGGCTTTATCCCGCGCGACCACTGGATTCAGAGCGAAGTCGGCGGGGGTCGCAACCTCGGCGAGGCCTGTCATATGTACGACGTCTTCCGAAGTCTCGCCGGGGCTCCGGTGACGACAATCGAAGCGACATCGATCCAGCCCGGCGATACCGCTTTCCTCAAGACCGACAATTTCTCGGCCACGCTCGGGTACGAAGACGGTAGCGTCGCCAATCTGATCTACACATCGATGGGCCCCAAACAAGGGCTCGCGAAAGAACGCATCGAGGTCTTCGTCGACGGGGAATCCTATCTCGTCGACGACTTCAAGAAGCTTGTCCGCCAGAGCGATCAATCGGTTCTCTGGGAAGCGAGTGCTCCCGAAAAGGGCCACGCCGAAGAACTCAGCGCGCTCGGTGATCATCTCTTCGGAAAGGCGCCCGCCCCGATTCCGATCGGACAGATCATCGAGACTTCAGCGGTCGCCCTCCGGATCGAGGATCTTTTGACCGGACACGATAGCCCGTCCGAGTAGAAAGGGCGTAGGCGCCGATGCTCAAAGCGATCGACCGGGGCTTTGTCTACTGGGACCCGGCCAACTCGACTCATGGAGTCCTGACCGATGCGCGTCTGAGCTCGAGTAGCGATCGTCTCCGGCTCGAGCTCTGTCCACCCAAACTCACCGACGGCGACCTCCCGCCCGATCGCTGGCAATCGACCGAGGTCGAAGGCGTCGTGATCTCACTCGCCGAGGGGATCCCCTACCTCCCCCATGTTCGTTGGGCGAACCAGCTGCTCAAAGAGGGAAAGACGGTCTGGTTCTACTGGCCCCGTGAAGCCGCGGTCGAACGGATCGATCGCGAACGGCTCGCGAGTTTTCGCCGCCATCGCTGGGCCCTCAAAGGGTTGACCGCGTTCGACGCAACCCAGCGCACATTCCGGCGCGCGCGCGGCTTTGTCGTGCTCGGAGTGGTACGCTCTGCCCGCGCCTTGGGACGTTTGGGTCGAAAGATGTCGCGGGTGCGACATCTGCCCGCCCGGGTTCTGCAAGCAGACCCCCCTGGTGGTAGCCCCGCCTCGCCGGAGCCCGATCCCGAACCGAGCCCTGAAGAAGCGGCTAGCGATACCACGAGTCCCGTCACTCGCGAGACCGAACTTCTCGGCACGGCGGCCGCGCATGATCTCAAAGAAACTCTCGACCATGTCCAGCGAGTCAGCGTTCCGGCCGCCGCGGACGCGGGCCGAGGGCTCTACCTTCGAACCGATTTCTGGGCCCCGATCACTTCGGGAGGTAGCTATGGACACACCTGCTACGTCGCGAAGTATCTCGCTCGACGGAGCGAAGCCTTCCTCTGCTTGATGCCGAGTCGCTACTCGCTGCTCGACGATATGCAAATCCCGCAGTTCGTCATGACGGCCCCATTCCACGAGTGGCCCGAAGATCACATTCGAATCGCCACCGCCCCCCTCTTTTCGGCACTGCTCGAACTCGTCCGTTTTCACCAGCCGAGCTATATCTACGAACGGCTCTGCCTCGGCAACTACCTGGGAGCGAAACTGAGCCAAGCTCTGAATATCCCGTATCTCGTCGAATACAACGGCTCAGAGATTTCGATGCGAAAGAGCTTCGAAGGACGGGGAT
>CAYZYD010000242.1:0-6518 GCA_964482505.1 uncultured Planctomycetia bacterium
GATGATCCGCGAACCAATCGTCAGTGACCTTGAGGCAGATCGAAGTCGAGGAACGGGTTTCGGGTTTCTCGGCGAGAAAATCGAAGTGGGGGGTGGAGTCGATCCACTTTTCGACGGCCTCGAGATTCTCTCGGCTCCGCTTGATCAGGGCCGAAAGACCACCGATCGAGCGAGCCCAGTCGAGGCTGTCGATCACATCTTCAACGCAAATCATCGAAGGCGTGTTGATAGTATCGCCCTTGAAGATCGCTTCGTTGAGAGTGCCGTTCTTGGTTAGCCGAAAAATCTTGGGGAGGGGCCAAGCGGGGGTGTAGGTCTCAAGGCGAGCCACTGCGCGCGGGCTCAGAGCGATCATGCCGTGTTGGGCCTCGCCGCCGAGAACCTTTTGCCAGGAGTAGGTCGTGATATCGAGTTTGCTCCAGTCGAGCTCCATCGAGAAGACGGCAGAAGTCGCGTCACAGAACGTCAAGCCCGAACGGTCGGCGGCGATCCAATCGGCATCGGGAACGCGCACTCCTGAGGTGGTGCCGTTCCAGGTGAAGAGGATGTCTCTTGAGAAGTCGAGCTCGCTCAGATCGGGAAGGGCCCCGTAGTCGGCGGTGAGGATCTCTGAATCGGGCAGCTTAAGCTGCTTGTCGAGATCGGTGATCCAACCCTTACCAAAACTCTCCCAACCGAGCGCGGTAACCGGTCGCTCGCCGAGCATCGACCACATAGCCAGTTCGTAAGCACCCGTATCGCTCGCAGCGACGATGCCGAGCCGGTAGTCGTCGGGAAGCCCGAGCAGTTCGCGGCTCTTGTCGATGACTTCGCCCAAACGGGCGCGTCCGAGCTTGGAGCGGTGAGAGCGAGCGAGACTGTCAGTGCGCAAGTTCTCAAGAGACCAGCCCGGGCGCTTCGCGCAGGGGCCGGAAGAAAAACAGGGGTTGTTGGGGGATTTGTTCGGTTTCATGCCGAGAGATTAGGCCGGCGCGCTCGCAGATTACCAGCGAAAAATTACGACTTCTCATAAAGATCCGAGTCGGCCGAAATCTCCGGAACGTATGTACCGACGATCTGAGAGCAGATTTGTAAGCGAGTTATCGGGGGAGGGGTTAGACGGTTTAAGGGGCGGGAAGGGTCACGGTCTCGGCGTTGTCACTTAGCGAAGGAGAAGAGAGAGACCCGCGCGCATTCGAAAACCGGTAATGGGCGACGCACCACTCTTGCCCTCGCTCAAAACCAAACGTCTCGGCACACGCCAAAAAGAAGACCCGCCAACGCCTGAACCAAATCGGCGCGTCGGCTCCGTAGACCGCTTCGAACAGGGTGAGCACTTGAGATCGGTGTTGATCGAGGTTTTTGAGCCAGCTATTGGCGGTCCTCTCGTAGTGAGTTCCGTCCCAAATCCAGCGCTCCTCGATGGTCATCGCATCCGGGTAGAAGAGCAGCAGATCGGCGCTCGGCATGAGACCACCAGTAAAAAAATAGCGGCCAATCCAGTCGGAGTCCGAAGTCGTCTCGAAAGCGTAAGCGATTTGCTTATGGCAAAAGATGTGGACGAAGAGCTTCCCGTTTGGCTTGAGCCAGTGGCTGATACGCTCGAGTAGTGATCGGTGATTACGGACGTGCTCGAACATCTCAACCGAAACCACTCGGTCAAATTCGCGGTCGGGTTCGAACTGATTGACGTCCGAGGTGAGAACTTGGACGTTTGAGAGCTTGCGACGTTTGAGTTCCGATTCGATAAAGCGTCTCTGGGGGGCTGAATTCGATACGGCGGTTATCTGCGAGCTCGGGTAATTCTCCGCCATCCAGAGGGTGAGTGAGCCCCAGCCGCACCCGAGCTCCAAGATCTCCTGACCCTCTTTGAGATCGGCGTGGCGCCAGGTTTCGGTTAACGCCGCCCTTTCGGCTTCGGCGAGATTACGGGTGCCGGTGGGCCAGTAAGCGCTTGAGTACTTGCGGAGGGGGCCGAGGACGAGCGAGAAGAATTCTGGGGGTAACTCGTAGTGCTGTTCATTCGCTTCTTCGGTGTGGATAGCGATCTCGCTCTCGCACAGCTGCTCTCTCAGGTGATCGAATTCGGCTTGAGCCGCTTCTAGATTTCGCCGGTGTGACTCTTTGAGTCGAGCCCGGCAGCGGGCTCTAATTCCGTATCGAATCAGGGGGTCGGGTAGCCAGCCCTCTTCCATCGCGTGAACAAAAGCTTTAATAATCGCGTCGTGCACAGAGAAGCTCCTCTCCTCAGGCGTTGGATTTTGGTGAAGGGGAACCATTTGAATTGAGCGGTTCGAAGCTTGGGTCTTCACGGTCTCGTTTGGGCGGCCAAGGAAAGAAGGCGCTGGTGGTCCTTTGGTACTCACGGTAGGCATCCCCTCGGCTTTCAATCGCTTGTTTTTCGGTGAGCGGAATCCCGGTGACTCGGGTGAGGAAGAGTCCCATAACGACGGGACCTGCGAGAGTGAGAAAGCCGTAGGCCGCTCCCCAGCCGAGCCCGACGTAGGCAAACCAGTGCAGCCACTCAAAGAAGTAGTTGGGATGTCGCGAATATCGCCAGAGACCGATGTTGCAGACTTTACCCTTGGAGTCGGAACGCTTTCGAAAGCGCGCGAGCTGCCGATCTGCGACGCCTTCGCCGACGATTGCGAGAAGTCCAATCGCAAGCCCCGCGGAGTCGAGCCAGGTCCAAGCTTTGATCGGGTTTTGGGCGGCGACGAGAATCGGAAATGCAAACCCTACAATCCAGAGTGCCTGCATTTGATAGAACCAGAAAAGATTGCGTTGGGCGTTGTCTCCCCATTCTCGAATAAACCGCAGGTAGCGCCCATCTTCTGCCGTCGTTAGCACTCGAACCGCGAGGTATCCGCCGAGTCGAAGGCCCCAGATCGAGGCGAGGCCGGCGATCGCGAGCTGGCGGTAAAGGTAGCCTTCCAACGAGAGAGCGTAGGCGATCCCCGCAGTGGCGACGCCAAAGGCCCAGACTACATCGACGATGCTCGGCTTTCCGCTGCGACGTTGCCAAACCCAGGCGACGAGCATGGCGATCGCGGCGGTAGCCCAGCCGATGAGAAGGGGAATCAAGAGGTTCATTCGAGTCGCTCTCCGAGTTCGGGCAGAATCGCCGGCCCTCGGAATTTTGGCTTGGAAAAGAGCAGGTGAGCGTCCGTGATCTTGCGTTCGGTAAAGCCCGCCTCGCAGTAGCAGAGGTAGTAGTCCCACATTCGGATAAAGCGATCGGGGTAACCGAGCTCTCGGACCGCATCGAGCTGACCGAGGAAGTTCTTGCGCCAATGCCTCAAGGTCTCCGCGTAGTGCTCCGTGATATCTTCAAAGTGAAAGAGCCGAAGATCGCTACCCTGGGTGGAGGCCTCGGAGAGCCGATTGAAGCTAGGGATGTTGCTTCCGGGGAAAATATACTTCTGGATGAAATCGATCGACCGCAGCGATTTCTCGTACCGCTGGTCCTCGATCAGAATCGCCTGGATCAGCGCGGATCCCTCGGGCTTGAGGCAGCGGGCACAGGTCTCAAAGTAGGTTTCGTAAAACTTTTCACCGACCGCTTCGATCATCTCGATCGAAACAATTTTGTCGTACTCTCCTTTGAGTTCACGATAGTCGAGGTTGAGCAGTTCGATTTGCGGGGAGAGTCCTCTAGATTCGAAGAGCGCGCGAGCGTACTCGTATTGATTCTTAGAAATCGTCGTGGTGGTGACACGGGCCCCGCAGACTTCCGCGGCGTAGCGGGCAAAGCCGCCCCAGCCGGTGCCGATTTCGAGGATATGATCACCCGGTTGGATATTGAGCTTGTGAGCGATCCGGGCGTACTTCCGAAGTGAGGCCTGTTTGAGAGTATCCCCGGGAGCAAAGATGCCGCAGCTGTACGTCATCGTATCGTCGAGCATCAGCTTGAAAAAGTCATTGCCGAGGTCGTAGTGCTCGTGAATGTTGCGGCGACTACCGCGGCGGGTGTTGCGACGGGTCCAGTGGAGAAGGCGCAGGAGTGGCTGGAAGAACTTACTCGCCCGTCGATCCAAGCCTTCGTAGACAGAGAGTTGCCGGAGGAAGACTCGTAAGACCGTGGTCAAGTCATTGGTAGTCCAGTCACCATCCATAAAGGACTCAGCCGCCCCGAGGCTTCCGCGCGTCAGGAGTTTCTTAAATACGGCGGGATCTCTGATCTCAACCGAGGCCGTCAGGACCGGATCCGCGGGTCCGAAGCACTCCGCTTTGCCGCCGAGCGTCATCTCAAAGGCGTCGGTTTGAAATTGTTCAAGCAGTTGTCGCACCGCCTGTTCGGCAAAGGTGCGCGATCTCCGGGTATGGCGCCCGATGCTCTGGGCCGATTCAAATGTTGTCGTTTTCATGGTGACGGAGCCTTCCAAGAACTGGCCTGTTCAGTGCGAGTCGTCTGAGTATATGAACTCGACTCCGGGTTTCTGGGCGAAGCTGCCTTTCGCGACGCGAGCAGGATCGGATCTGTGGGACCCGGGTGCGGTTGATAGGGGACCTTCTTGAGCCAGAGTCGAACCGCTTGGTAGTAAATTGCGGCGACCACCTGGACTGTCATCAACGGATAACGGAAAAGTGCGCGGGCTAGAGAGGTCGTCGTGATCTCCCGCCGACGAAGGGCGAGCGTCGCGTCAAACTGTCTATGGGTTGTCGGTTTGGGGGGGGATTGCTCTGACGACCGCCAAGAGGGGTCGCGGTTCAAGTTTTTCATGTGGACGGCGAGTGAGTCGGCCGGATAGCTAAAGGTCCACTGGTAATCGTGGTCCATAGGCATGAACGGCGAAACGTGAAATGCCTTGGGAAATTCAAACTCAAGTTTTGCCGACTCAGACGGGTTCTCCGGTTCCAGCACGTAGATTTTACGTTCGTTCCATGGAGTATTACTGACCTCGGCCAGGATGACCTCGAGCTGCTCGCGAGAATCGAAGCAGTAGTAAAAGCTGACCGGATTCATTTGGTAACCAAAATACCGGAGGTGAGTGAGGAGACGAATCGGTCCCTCGGGACGTCGCCCCGTCTCCAATTCGACGAGATTTCGGACGGATTGATCGAGGGGTTCGTCAGGGTTGCCGAAGTAGTCGCCACGGCGAAACCAAGCGATATTGGCGTCTTGGGTCGACCAGAGGAGTCGATTTCGAAATACCACCTCGAGCTCGCCGAGATCGAGATAGACCATAAAAAGTGAATAGGTGAATTCGTGTCGTACTGGGCTGTAGCGACGGTGTGTCACCTTTCCCTCATAGAGACAACTTGCGAGGCGCCGGCCCGTGGAATAGTCGATCTCTGAGTTCATTGCAGCTGCTGCACTTTCGCGCGCAGGGCTCGACAGACTCGAAGCGCGCTCTGGACCCCATCTTCGTGGAAACCAAATCCCCAATAGGCTCCGCAGAAAGAGAACGAGTTTTGGTCGATCACTTCATGATGTCGAGTTTGGGCTTTGACCCGACTCTGGCTAAAGATCGGGTGCTCGTAAGGTATCGTGCGGATCACCTGGTCCGGCTGGATACGATCTTCGGCGTCGAGGGTGACGAGGTAGGTTCGTGGCGCCGCAAATCCCTGCAGCATATTCATGTTATAGGTCACGGTAACACGATCGGCCTGCGTCTCCGATACGAAGTAATTCCAACTCGCCCAAGCTCGAAGGTTGCGAGGTAAGACACTCTCGTCGGTATGGAGCGTGGCGACGTTCTTCTGATAGGGAAATGCGCTGAGAAGTTCTCGTTCAGACGAGGTCGGCGCTTCGATGAGTCTGAGGGCCTGGTCGGCGTGGCATGCAAAGATCACGTGGTCAAATCGCTGTGGCTCCCCGGCTCGGAGGTGGACCGTCACTTCTCCATCCTCACGAACAATCCGGGTGACCGGACAGTCGAGGGATATGCGGTCTTCGAGCCCCTCGATAAGTTTCTCGACATACCGAATCGAACCATTGGTCACCACACGCCATTCCGGACGCCCGCCGAAATCGAGGAGCTTGTGGTTGGCAAAGAAGTCGAGGACGAAGCGCATTGAAAACTGACGGATCGAATCGGGCGGGGAGGACCAGAGAGCGGCGGCCATCGGAATAAGATAGAGGTCGGCAAACGCGGGGCTGAGCTTGGTTTGCTTGAGGTAGTCGTCGATGCTGAGATCGTAATCGACTTCGTGCCGCCTCTTTCGCATACTCGAGAAGAAGCGAGCAATATCTCGTAAGAGCCGCCAGTGGGACGGTCGAAAAAGGTTTTTTCGTTGGGCGAAAAATGCACTCGCTGACGAACCGGAATACTCGACGCCGGTTCGGTCGCACCGCACGCCAAAGCTCTTGGTCGTGGGCTGACTCGCGTCGTTGAGTTCGTCCAAGAGATCTGTGAAGTGCGGATAGTTGAGCTGATTGAAAACGATAAAGCCGGTATCAACCCAGCGGGTACCGGTCGATTCTTCGACGGGGACGGTATTCGTGTGTCCGCCGATTCTCGAGTCCGCCTCGAAGAGCTGAACCTCCTCAAACGGGGCAGTACCACGTATCACACCAGTTTGGGTTAAGTTGTAGA
>CAYZYD010000243.1:0-6499 GCA_964482505.1 uncultured Planctomycetia bacterium
GACTCTCTAAATCGTTGACCGCATGGCCCAGCAATCGTCGAGCACTGATCGAGGAATCGGTCGCTTCCGCCCAATAGAAGTCAATATCCTACTGATCTCCCTCGCAAGTAATCCCCGTTTCATACGAACTCACACGAACTCTGCGTTGAAGGATAATCTATGTGCTCTCGCTACCATAGCCTCCCTCTCTGCTTAGCCGTCCTCTTTCTAGCGTCGAGCTGCCAGACGCTTCGGGTTACTGAAGTTGACCCGGTAGGCTATTCGGCTGCGATCGAGGCTCTCGATCGAACCCTGACCCAATCGGTCAGTGCTCTCGGCCGTATCGATTTTGAGTCGCTTGAGTATTCGCACCGCGACCTCTCCATTTACGTCGCGACTGTCGCAAAGATCTCCCCCACCACGCACCCTGAGGCGTTTCCGACTCCGGACCACGTCCTCGCATTCCACATCAATACCTACAACGCCCTCGCGCTCTACGTCGCGGTCGCCTCGGGCTACCGGCCCGAGCAGAAGCTCGCCTTCTTCTATCGGACTAAGTTTGTTATCGCGGGTGAGAAATGGTCACTCTACACCTACGAAAATAAAGTCATCCGCCCTCTGGGCGATCCGCGTATCCACTTCGCTCTCAACTGTATGGTCCGGAGCTGCCCCCGACTTCCCCGCACCGTCTTCCGCCCAGAAGCTCTCCAAGGCCAGCTCGAAGAGGCGACCGAAGAATTCGTCAACGCGGAACGCCACGTTCGATTGGACCAAGAAAGCCAAACGGTCTGGCTATCGCAGATCCTTAAGTGGTACCAAGAAGACTTCGGAGAAGACGAGACGACCCTCTTAAGCTATCTCAACCAGTACCGATCGGAACCGATCCCTCCCGAAGTTGACATCAAATACCTCGACTACAACTGGGAGCTCAATTCACAGTAGTGGCGCCCAGCTCTTGCTATCCCTGCTCGCCTGCATCTTAACCGATTTAGCGGCCATGAGCTTAACGGTCCAGTCTGAGATTGTGTCCCGCTTCTTAAAGCAAGATCACCTTCAAACCTTCTCTTCGATCAATATTTCAATCTAACTACTTGCAAACTCAGTTGTCTTCGACGTTTGATAAACTGGAGCGGGTGATGGGGATCGAACCCACGACATTCAGCTTGGGAAGCTGACGCTCTACCGCTGAGCTACACCCGCTCGGTTTTGTCGACAGAGTGTCTTTGACTGCTTGAATATGGGAGAGCCAAGGCTTTTCTTCAAATCAATTCGCCAAATTTACGCAAGATCGATTTTGACACGGAAGAAAAGCGGTCGGAGTCGAGCTCGACGTGGGAGCCGACGAGTGGGATGGCCCAGTCACGACCCGGTTCATTCAAGGCGACACGGATGGCGCTCAACTCGTTAACGTCGCTGACGCAGGCTATCTACTTAAACCGCTGTTCGCCCCTGGATCACAAGAACTTGGTTGCAGCGATACAGCGGACGTCAATGACGATAAGACTATACACATTGCAGATCTCATTTTACTTCTGAATGGTCTTTTCTTCGGTGCTACTCGGGGCGATTCTCCTCCCTCCAGCGCCTCCATTTTTTAAGTGCGGTGGCGTTGGTGGCGGGGTCAGCGAAAGGGTCGTATCCGAAGGACCGCCCGGTGGCTTCTTGCAACTCGGTGTGTACGGTATCACGCAAAAGAAGCGGCGCGTCGGTTCGCTCGAGGAATGAGATCAAGTAGCCGAGACCAAGGCGATCGTTTAGGGCCACCAGTACTCGGCTTGTTTGGGCTGCGAGCTCTGGGTCTTTGCTTTGCGCGAGGGCTCGGATATGCGCGACACCGCGTCGAGCCATAAAGACCCGCGCGGCCTCGACGACCGCCGCTTTGACTTGAGGCTCCTCTTCGGCAAAGGCGAGGAGCAATAATGAAATGCTCTCTCTTTCCCCGATCTCGCCGATAACCCGGGCTGCGGCAACCTTTTGATCCGTGTTGCCATCGCCTCGCAAATATCCGATTGCGGTGGGAAGATGGTTCGCATCGTGAGAATTCTCAGCTGTCGCTCCATGGAAATGACCGCTATGTGAATCTGCACTCGAAGCCGACGAACCACTCATATGGGCCAGGAGGCTCGGAAGAAGCGAAAGCGCTAGGCCGACGCTTGCCACTCCACCCGCGATGAACACGAGGCGAAGAAGCGCTGCGGAAACTGGGCTCGATCTTAGTGGCCAAGTGAAGGCGAACATGCCTCCGAGAAAAACTGCGATCGAGTGTGCGACCGGCAGGTCCCCGAGAATCGCGAGTAGGTAACCACCCATCGAACCTGCGAGAGCCGCGGAGAGAGATAGCAGCTTTGCTTCGGCGAGACGCCGGCCGATAGCGAGGCCGATCATTCCAGGGAGCACGAGAAAAGCAAAGACGAGAAGCAACCCACCCGCCCTGAGTGAAAAGGCGACGGCAGTTGCGAAAGTAGCGAGAAAGATCAGGTCGATCTTGGTGACCTCGAGACCCAGCGTTTTGGCAAACTCAGGGTCGTACGAGACGATCAAGAAGCGCTTGCGATATTTGATATGAACGGCGGCGACTCCGAGCAGCGCCACGGACAAGAGGATTAACTCGCCCGGACGCGTCAGGAGTACTTCGCCCGCGAGAATTTCGCGCAGCTCGGCGAGCCCCTGAGAGCTTCGCCAAACAAGTAACACGGCGAGGGCTGCTGAGATCACATAGATAAAGCCCACGAAAGCGTCGCCCCCCACTCGGGCCCGGGAAGGACGGACCCGAATGCTCAAAGCTGCCACCAGTGTTAAGAAAAAACTGCCGAGAGTCGCTCCGTAGCTCGAGACAAAACGAGCGACCGAACCGACGCAGTAGTCCGCAATAAAGAATGCACTACCCACTCCGGCTGCTGCCACTTGGGCGAGAGCGACCCCGGTAAAGACGATTCGCCGGAGAATCGTAAAGAGGCCGAGGTAGGAGACCGAACTGGCCATGAGGAGAGTAGCCCAGTAGTTCCAACCAAAACCCTCGAGGGTCGAAAAAACCTCTCGCCAACTCACGCTCTGCGCCAATCCAAGCGCGGGCGCCCAGTTGTCAAATCGATGGGGACGCCGTAGAGCGCCTCGAGACGCTCCGGCGTGAGCATTGCCTCGCGGCTACCCACAACCAGCCGCCCCTCCGAAATGAACGCTATCTGCTCGGCGAGACTCGCAACCACGTCGAGGTCGTGACTCACCATTACCACAGTCGTACCGTTGAGGTGGACCCCTTTAACGAGCTTCAAGACGTCGTGTTCTCCGCGGATGTCGAGGTCGTTAGTCGGCTCGTCGAGGACCAGCGTGTCCGGTCGGGTCACGAGCGCGCGGGCGATCAGCACGCGTTGTTTCTGGCCCCCGCTCAGCGTACGGAAGGGCTGCCCGGCAAACTCCTCTACGCCACAACTCTTCAGAACTTCGAGAACGCGCGAGCGGCCTTCACCCGCTGAGGGTTGCTCGGCGATGAGTCCGTGCGAAACGACCTCTTCCGATGTAAACGGGAAGAGGTCGTCGAGAGCCTGGCGCTGCGGCACGTACCCCATTCGCCCATATCGTGCCACCACCCCCCGAATTGGTCGATTGATCCCGAGGAGGGTGCGCAGAAGAGTGGTCTTACCGGAGCCGTTCGGACCGACCACAGCGAAGAGCTGGCCCTTGTTTACTGAAAAGGTCACCTCGCTCAGGACCACAGCGCGGCCGTATCCGACGTTTGCCTGTTCGAATGCAACCGCGAGCGCGCGCTCTGAATTCACTGCGCGCTTTCGATCCGCTTCACTAGCGTTTCGAAGAGGGTCAAAGTGTCGATCGCCTCATCGGCTTCGCCGGGCTGCGTAGGAAGAACGACCGATCGCCCACCGATACGCTGGGCGAGCGAGTCGATTCGGTTGCGCGGATAGTATGGAGGGGAAGCGACGATAGAGATCCCCTTCGACTTTGCGAGCTCCATGAGCTTCACAAGATGAGCTGGCGAAGGAGGGATTCCGGGTTTCTCTTCGATGGTCGCGACCACCTCGAGGCCGAAGCAGTTTGCGAAGTAGCTCCAAGTACTGTGGTAAGTGATGAGCTTATTTTGCTCGAGGCTCCGAGTGCGAGCCAGCCAACCGCCCAGCGATTCAATGAGCGCCTTCCCTTGGAGCTTCTTTGCCTCGAGAAAAGGAATCAGCTTACCCGCCCGGTGAAGTCGATCCAGCGATCGCGAGCCAATGATCTCAACGAGCTCGCTTCCGAAGAGACGCTGATCGATCTCGTCCCGGAACGCCTTCGACCTGCGGCCAAAATCCGAGGCGTTATTGGGGGACAACTGGCTCAGCTTCGCTTCGATGTTTGACGCGATCACCTTCACGTTGAGAGGCGACAGCCAGACGTGGGGATTGCCCGCCGCGTGAACGTGACCACCCGCAGCGATCTCTTCAGCCGTGGGGATCTCGACGGGAGTCACTCCCGTGGAGGCAAAGAGGTGACCCGGCTCACCCGGGACGATCGTCGAGTTTCCGCTCGCGGTCACTGCACGCGACGTCCACCCCTCGAGCCCCATACCGCTCTCAATAAAGAGGCTCGCGTTTTGAAGCGTTGTCGTGAGTGCGGGCGTCATGCGAACGTCGTGAGGATCGACTCCCGGGGGCGAGAGTGAAACCGTGGTGACGGCGTCGCCTCCGATCCGCTTTGCGATACTGGCCAGAATTGGAAGTGTCGCGACGACCTTGAAAGGCGTTGTTTCAGGTGGTGCTGGGTCATCCCTATCCAAGAGAGGAGTGGTACAGACCGAGAATAGCATGGGCCCGAGTTCACCGACGTACTGAGCAGGTCTCTCGAACGTAAGTTGAAGGCGTTCCCGCCCTCGCTCTCGCTTGGGAGAGGCCTTTTCTCCTCCTGCTTTGAGCGCATCCAATTCGCCGCGAAGTCGCTTCACTTCGAGGCGTAACGATTTGAGTTCAGCGCGTTCTGAAATATCGAGCGGCTGAGTGGCAGGTAGGTCCAGCGGGTGCACCGCTCCATCGTGGCTATGACCGTGTGAGTGGTCCTCCCCATGGTCATGTGAGTGATCATGGCTATGGCCATGGGCCCCATGGTTGTGAGTGGGATCGCTGCATGTCGAGCTATGATCTTCACGACTTACCGTGGGTAAGTCGCTCAGTTCGCCCTCCAGTGCTTCGACGGCGGCGCGCAAAGCGGCGCGATCTCCGAAGTCCTCTTCCTCGATATTTGATTCGATACGTTGAGCTTGTGCGCTGGTGATGAGAACCGATCCAGCCATGACGGTAACTCGAACTAGGACCTTCCTCGATCCCGGGTCGAGCGTCCCTTCACCGCCGATCTCGTACTCCTCTCCGATCTCGATCGCGGGGGAGCTAAACAGGCCACTCGAAAAGGTAGACTTAGTCTCCGGGTCGATGAACTCGACGCGGACCTCGCCACTCTGAAGTCGGAGAAAGAGTGAAGCTTTGACGCTGCGGCTCTGCCCCGTGCCAAGGGGAACGTCCATTGAGATCGTGGCCGATCCGCTGGACTCAGTCGAAATCTCTAGCGCCGGGAGCATTGTCCTTTGAGAGGGGTTCGGATCGTGCGCGGTGGCCAAACTAGTCAGGAGAATGGCTAGCAACGCACCTACAGACGTTGACAAAAGTGTAGCTCGAGTCATGGATTCAAATCCTGTTATCCAGAGGTTAACGGAAGGATCGCCGCCGAGAAGCAGCCACTGAGCAAGGTCTCAGGAGAAGGCCCTAAGACGGATTGGAAGTGCGCCGTAGCTTCGCGATTCTACGCACTCGTTCGGGCAAACTTAATCAAAATCCAACCGGCAAGATGCCCTCTTCGGAGTGACCTAGAAGCCCGAGCGAGAGTCATTTGAATTGAGGCCAGCGATCTCTGGCGGGCAGACCATCGCCAGTGTGTTGCCACGAGCGCCAACACGGCTCACACCGGCGCCTCCCGACTTCGCCCGCTCTCAATCTCCTCTGACTTCCACGTTTGGACCTTCGCTATGGCGCTTTGCAGACTTCATGGGTACTATTCCTTGAAATATGGAGGCCGAGGGTTGCCGAGGATTATCACGGCTCTTGTCACACGTTTTTTTCCGCCGGATAGCACAGTCAATGCCCACACCGCAAACATCTCAACGAGTCGCTATCGAATCAGCATTCAAATCTGCTGTGGGTCCAGTCAGCCCTGCAGAAGTACTCGAGGTCGCGCGAAAAGAAGTTCCGACCTTGAGTCTCGCGACCGTTTACAGAACTCTGAAACGGATGGTTCGAGACGGGGAAATCTGCCCCGTCGGTCTGCCGGGTCAACCACCCCGATACGAGCGCACACAAGTCGCCCGAGAACACCACCATCATTTCTGGTGCCAAGATTGCGACACCGTCTTTGATATCAAGGGATGCGTCGAGGGGCTTCAGGGCTTGCTGCCTAGCGGCTTCCGGATGACGACCCATGAGCTCACAATACACGGGCAGTGCAGCAACTGCGGTCGAACGCCTTCGCACTCTTTTGCCGTCGC
>CAYZYD010000244.1:0-6498 GCA_964482505.1 uncultured Planctomycetia bacterium
ACCGCGCGCCGACGAGGAAGCGTTGAGTGCGGCGCGAGAGCTGGACAGAGCAGTTCAGAACGTGGAAGGTGACTGACATGATCGACAGACTCGGCAGACCCGGACTCTACGCAGCGAAGATCAATCCGAGTGGCGCGCTAGCCACGGACCCGAATCCGAACATCACGCCTCCGGCCGAAGCGAACGCGACGAACGGGCGCTTCATAGTCAAGACTCGCGACGGTGCCTCCGATCCGACCGGCATCGGCGTAAGCATCATCGCCTATGCAAGCCAGTTCGGTGGTGCGTCGGGCGACATCGATCTCGCACTCTGGACGCTGGTCCGCGCCGGTGAAGGACTGTCCGATCAGGACGAGTGGTTCTTGATCGGGAACATCACCGTGACTGCAGGTCAGGCCGACTACTTCGCGACCATCGCGATCGGCTCGTCCTTCAATCAGTTCGTGGTGCCTCAGCGCGAGGTCTTCATACAGGTGACCGCCAACGCTGGCGGCGTTCAACGTGTCGGACTGGAGCTGGTGTGATGCAGACCGAGAACCCTTTTCTGAAGCTCATGCAGTCGCGCAAGGCGATCGTCGTGGTGGTGGTCGTCGCCGCTGCTACCGTTGCGCTGCTCAGTGGCAAGCTCACTCAGGACCAGTGGACCGATCTGGTGAAGTGGGTGACGGTCGCCTGGCTCGGCGCGCAAGCCGCGGAAGACGCCGTGGTGAAGAGCGCTGCGCTGAAGCTGCCGTCGTCCGACAGCATCACGTCTCCCGACCGCGGCGACAGCGCGTGAACCCGTATGCGTTCGTGATCGCGGTGTCAGTCGCCGTCGCCGTCGCGATCTTCCTGGCCGTTCTTGACTGAGACTGAGTGTCTGAGCTTCAGGATCTCGGGTGTCAGGTCGATGCCCATGTCGGCCAACCGCGCGAGCCATCGTTGAAGGCTGGACTTGCTGCACTCCAACCGCTTGGCGGTGTGGGTGAAGTTCCCCTTCTCTTCGGCGAAGGCGTCGAGGATGGTTCGGGCCGCTTCCTCTGGCATGACTCGGATCCGTAGTCCGAGGTCGTGTGTTCTGTAAGGCATCACTCACTCTCTCGCTCGCGAAGGATCTCGCGCGTTCGTTGAAGAAGGGGTGGAAGGATCTGATACGACCTGCGCTGCATCACCCCTTCTAGACGCAGCTGACGGCGCATCTCGCGCGCGTACAGCACTGTCGGGTACAGGTCCAGAGCGTAAACCAGCTTACGCATCCACAGCCGATCGACGTTCGCCTCACGAGCGGCCCTAGCTAGGTTACCGTGGCACCGCATAATGATGCGCGCAAGTGCGATGCGCTTCTCTGCGTCGCTCTTGTAGAACCATGGTGATCGCTTCCCGCGAGGTCGCCATCCCTTCATCGCATCGCCGAGTGTAGCAACCGTCCGAGGTGCTCGGGTGGTAGCTTGTTGCAGTCGAAGCCTTCGGGCAGCTCCACTCGCGTCACCTCTGTGTAACGCGCCAGCATGCTCTTCAGCATCGAGTAAACCCGGTTGCCCGCATGGTCATTGTCAGTGGCGATCACCACTCGTCCCCACGTGGCGAGCCGCGCCGCTTGGTTGGCAGTGAGGGTGCTCCCGGAACCGCCGATTGCGGCGACATAGCGGGCTCCTGAGCGCTCGCAAGCGAGTGCATCGAAGCCACCCTCGGTAACCACCACCGACGTCTTAGAACGCAGCTGAGGAGGCGCCCAGAACTGAACGCCGAGCATGGCGTCCTTCTCGGCGTGCTCCGCTTCGGAGGGGTACAGATACTTCGGCTCACGTCCCCCGAACGCGCGAGCATGGTAGTTCACGACTGCGCCGTACTCGTCGTGCACGGGGATCACGATGCGACCAGCCAACCGCCCGTCGATCGAGTAGCCAACGCGCCAAGCTGCAACCTGTCCGGGAGTGAGTTGGCGGTTCTGTACCACGTAGTCACGCACCGGCTTCGGCCACGTCGTCACGTCGCCGGTGCGGAACGGCGGTGGACTGAACTTCGGTGACCACGTCTGGAGCTGAACCTCGATCTGAGTCGGCACCCATACCGTGTCGCCGAAGCCGTTGCGCTCCAGCCAGCTCCAGGCTCCTTGAGGTGTGATGTCGTAACACACCTCGACGAGCTTCTGAGCATTGCCGCCGAACTGACAGCCGAAGCAGTAGTGCACTCCGCTATGCACGTTGAGTGACCATGAGCTGAACTCGCGATCGTTCGGGTGGTCTGGATGCGGGCAGGCTGCCCACACCTCGTTCCCGATGCGCCGGCTGCGGATGCCGAGGGTGTCGAGCAGACGCGCATAGCGCTCATTCGAGGAAGGTTGCATTGCGGGCAAGGTCCATGTGTAGGTTGAACGGAAGCGAGATGCCGTTGGTGAACGACGCCGTCGCAGCGTCGTAGTCGAACTGAATGAGCTGCGGCCATGGCGCATACCGCTGCTTCAGCACCATCACCTCGACTTGGTTGTCCGGCACGTTCTTCCAGAGTGCGGGCATGTGCACACCGAGGATTGTGTCGGCCACGTCCACCCATGCGCTTGTCCCCTTGATGCCTTCGCGGGTTGGCCGGCGGTCGGCGCGCTTCTCCACGTCCTTCAGTCTTTGCTGCGCCACGAGGATGCAGTGACACTGAGTCTCCTCGGCGATCGCCTGTATGCGATACAGAGCCTCTTCCTCGTCCACCACCTCGCGCATCCCGCGGAACGCACGACGGAACAGATCGAAGATTGCGACTTCAGCGTTGTTGTCGATGATGAGGCCGTGGATCACGTCGAGCACCTCATCGTGTGACACTCGCCGTCCACGTTGCTTGTGGAACGGCATGTCTACGAAGCGCACCCATCCGGCGATCTGCTCCATCCGCTTCTTCAGCTGCGCCAACTCTGGCTGACTGATGGCACCCTTCGTGACCTTGGTGCGGTCCATGTTCAGCGACATGGCCGCGAGCAGCTCAAGCATCTTCTCACTGCCCATCTCCCACGCACCGAAGAGCACTCGGCGCTTCTTGCGAGCGATGCCCAGTCCGATGCGGCCGCAGAGCGTGCTCTTGCCCGAGCCGCTGACAGCCGTCACAACGGTGATGCCACCCGGATGCGCGCCGGGTACGAGTCGCGGCTGCCCGGCTTGCTGGTGTGTCTGCTCGTAGCAGTCCAAGTCAGGTATCCCGTACTCGTAGCAAGCGATGCCGCTCATGCGGTGTTGCAGGTCAGCGACAGTCTGGTTCACCAGCTCGCTGCGGCCACGAGTGAGGTCGTTGGTTGAGCCGATGTCGAATGCACTGCCAACCGCGCGCGAGAGCGCGCGCATGCGCGCCTTCGTAGTCGTCGGGTTCTGTAGCGCATCGAGCAGATCGTTGAGTGGTCCCTCGGCTGCCTTGATGCGAGTGATGTCCCACTCCAGCTGCTCGACGTGATGATCGATGTTCTGTCCGCCGAGCGCGACCGCACCTTGGATCTGTTGCAGTTCTTCGGGTGTGACAGCGCCGCCCGACAGCTGCGAGACAGTCCCGGGCGAGTAGGACAGACTCTGACTTTCGAGAGCGACGAGCGCGTTCCATACGTGCTTGTGCTTCTCGTCGATGAAGAAGCGGTCTGTCGGGAGCCGCTTGGTCAGTCGCTGTAGCAGTACAGGATCGGTCATCGCTGCAGCCAGCACGATCCGCTCGTTCAGCGGGTCGTGCGGTAGCTTCAGCGTGCTCGGTGCGTCTTCCTTGCTGCGCGGTCGCCTCACGCATCACCCGCCTTTCGGCGCATGTCCAACTTCCAGTCAGTGAGCAGATGACGACTCACGAACTGAGCACGCCATGTGATGCGTGAACCTTCGCGTCCGTTGTTGCGACGCCATGCCTCGCGGCCGTTCTCTCGCTTCCACACCCATCGGATGAAGGCAACGGTGTTCGCCACTGAGCCCAGCTCGTCCACGAGCCGACGACACGCACTGATCGCGCCGCGCCATGCGTTGGCGTCGAACTCAGACACGACACTCACTCCGTACACCGTGCGATGACACCACGCATACAGTGCCACGAGATGCTTAGGTTCTGCGTCAGTCTCCAGAGTGCCTTCGCTCATCATGGCTTCGACTTGCTCTAGATACGTGTCGAGCTGAGGACGCCGTGTGCGTGTGCGCTTCGGCTTAGGTTTTATGTCGAAGCTGTCTTCGACGGCTGCGGTCTGCGGTCTCCGATGGCGAGGCATCATCCCCTCTCGATGTAGTCGTCGACTGATACGTACTCAGTGCCGTTGAACACTCGGACTCTGTTGTTCCATCTCTTGATGTTCAGCAAGGCTCGGTGTCCGTACACCTTGCGGTCCCACAGATAGATCATCTGAGCGTCACTCTTGCCTTCCGCGGTACGGCACAACCGACCGCGGACCTGCTTCCAGAACTGTTGGTTGGTGTGGATCGGTGTCACTGCAACACCGCGAGTGACAGCTGGCAGATCGTGCCCGACGCCGATCGCCTGATACGTGCCCACACCGCACTGCAGCTCGCCAGTCTTGATGCGTTCGACGTTGCGTTCAAAGGCTGCAAGGTCCGCTTCACCACCGAGCAGTAAACCGCTCTTGTAGCCGTGAGCACTGACCTGTCCGTCGAGGAACATCGCGTGCTCGCGCCGGTGCGTGAACACGATGGTCGGGTGGCCCTCGGCGAGCGAGTGCAGGATCCACTCAAGAGCCTTCAGGTTGCGTGTGTCGTCGGCGCGCATCTCTTCCATGAGCCGCGACCAGTCCGGCGTCTCCTCGTGCTCGCGACTCTCCACGTACCAGTCAGCTGCGAACTCAGTAGGTATGACGATGATCTCCACGTCGTGGATCAGTCGCTTGTCGATCAACTCCCTCTCACTGATCGAGGCAGCCACACCCGCGAACTGGTCGTAGATGAGGAACTCCTTCTTGTCCTTGCGAGTCTCGTCGGCGCTCACACCGATTCTGTACTTGGCTGTGCTGCGAGCGACTGCAGCGTTGAACGTCTTGGCGCCAAAGCGCTGCAGCTCGTCGCACACAAGCAAGCCGAAGTAGTCATTCAGCACCTTCCACTCACTCGCAGGCAAGCGAGTGAGTGTCTGTTGCATTGCCACGGTGATCGGCTTGAGCACCTTGCGTCCACCGCCATACTGGCCGATGTCGCCGCTCTTTAGGTTCAGCTCGCGCTGTAGGCGCTGGCGCCACTGCTTCGCGAGCGCACTGTTCCAGACGACGACGAGCGCGGGTGTCTGCAGCTGGCTGATGATGGCGATGGCTGCAGTCGTCTTCCCGCTACCCGTCGGTGCTCGGATGGCGCACGTCTGTTGACGGATCGCAGCCTTCACGATCCGTGCTTGGTGGTCCCACAGCTGCACTTGGTGAGCCGGCTGAGCGCATGCTCGGAACGTGCGCCGGTCGACAACCTGCCACGCGATGCCACGCTGTCGCAGCGCAGCGCGCAGCCGGCTCATCGCGCCGCGGGGCAGGACCAGCTTGCCACCACTCTCGCTCCACGTGGCGATCGTGGCTGGCTCCTTGTACGCAGCGCGGTGCCCAGCGAACCGTCGAAGCTTCGCGTGCTCCGGGTTGGTGTGCGTGCACTGAGCCTTCAGCTCAGCTGCGACGTCGCGCGGGATGGCGGCGAGGTCTAGCTCCAGGCCGGCGCGCAGCTCGATCGGGACAACGGTGCTCACGGGGTAGCATATGGGGCGAGCGAAAAGCCTTGCGTCCGGCCCAAGCTTGGGCTAGGCTTGAAGGATGACCGAACGTGCAATCAAGAACGCCGCGACTTGCTACGGCATGGGCTTCAGCGACGCCGACGTCAACGAGGTGGTGCTACAGCTCGGCTTGCCCGCTGATCAGGCCACTCTCGCTCGCGTGGCCGGGAAGCTGATGGCTGCCTATAGGGGGAGCCCCGAAGCCGTGGCATGGCGACGGCTTCTTTTGACGGGAAAAGCCGAGGAAAGCGGACCGAAGAACTTTTTTTGACGATTCCGCTTGCGCCGGTCCAAGCTTGGGCCCATGATTGTCTTCGTCGGCGGGAGACGCCGGCACCAACCAAGAAGAACGGAGAGCACCATGACCACCATCGAGAACACCATCACCGCGGCCACCACCAACAACAGCTTCCTCGGAATGGAAGTGTGCTGGGACTTCGGTTCCGGCGGCGCCAGCGACGTCGTGATCAACCGCACCGCGATGCGCGATGCGCTCAGCTCGCTCGGGTTCGATGCCAAGCTCATCACGGCGGAAGCCGACCTGGACCACTCGGCGCTGCTCATCGGCGCTACGCGCCGCTTCCTGAAGTCGGGCCGGGTCTGGATGTCACCGATGGCGAAACACCACAAGGACTCGCCGACTGTCGTCGGCGTGTATACGGTGAACGCCGCGGAGAACGCCGACAAGGCAGAGAGCGAAGGCGACGACTGGACATTGCAGGCACGGCTCAGGCTCGACGCAAACGGGAACTGCGTCATCATGCCGCCGGAGGGCGGCGACAAGGCCGCCATCGACGCCGACGCCCAGTCGCGCGC
>CAYZYD010000245.1:0-6477 GCA_964482505.1 uncultured Planctomycetia bacterium
ATAGAGAACTCGCTCCGCTCGTGATGAGCGAAGGTTGTCGCGAACTCCTGCGAGCCGCCGAAACCGCCGACGACGTTATCTGGGCACTGCAGAGCTACGCACCCTGATTATGCGTCGTGATCCCAACTCTACGGACAGGGAACGGTCTCGTAGGTCTGGTCGTATCCCGCATTCGGGAATGGGGCGACGGGCGGCACGCCATCTGAGTAGAGATATTCGAGGATCAGCACCACATCGACGAGCGAGAGCTCGCCATCGTCGTCGACGTCTCCCGCCTCGGCGCAACCGAGGTCTCCAAAGACGAGATCGAGACCGCGAAAGACATCGCCCAGACTAAGCTGGCCATCGGCGTCGATATCTCCCCGGATAAAGGTCGGGGGGCTCTCCGCAAAGTTGGTCGGATCGAAACTGCGCACCACCTCGACTCGATTCGGAGCTTCGTCGCCGTCGTGGTCTTGGTCGGGAGCCACAACGGTCGCAAGCGCGAGCCCGGTCATGTCCCCCACCCCTTGAGGATAACTCACGGCAATTTGATTCAGGAGCGTTCCGCCCGAGTCAAAACGCCACACCTCGCCCGCGAGTCGGCAGTAGACGGCGATCGAACCATCGCCACTCGCGGCGATGCCACCCGGGAGTAGACCGCCGCCGAAGGAACCGATAAGCGCTCCCCCGGACTCGTAACGACTCACCGAAAGATCCCCCTCACAAGTTAGCCAGATGGTTCCATCCCGAGCGATCACGAGTGAACGCGGTAATGTCGCTATAAGCTGGCTAAACTCGGGGCTTCCATCGCTCGCCAATACCGAAATCCCCTCCTTCTCGAGCACCCAGACCGAACCGTTCGGGTGAATCTGGATATCGGTGGGGAGAAAGCCGGTAGGAAACTGTTCGAGAGTGCTTGAGCTCGGCACAAATCGAGCGACCGCGTTGTCAAAAGCGAGCGTCGTCCAGACCGAACCGTCGGGGTGCACGGCAACTCCCAGCGGCAAAGCGCCGACCGTGATCGACTGGATCCACTCACCTTCGGCTGAGTACTCGGTCAAGAAGTCGTTTGAGGATTCCGTGGCCCAGAGATGCCCCGCGGCGTCGATCGCAAGCCCATTGACCGGCACCGTGGTACTCACCGACGCTATTAACTCGCCCTCTCGACTCACGTGCAAAAGCTCTTGAGGAGCGATAACCCCCACCCAGACCGAACCGTCGGCCGCGGTCGCGAGCGCCTGGGCGTCGCCAGGCAGCGCAAACTCGGTCGCGATGCTGCCGTCGGTCATAATCCGTTTCAAACTCGGGCCGGACTGATCGACGAGCCAGATCGCCCCCTCTTCGGCTGAAAGGTTGTTACTCAAGAACACAGTCAGGATGAGGATGACCAAACGCATGAGATTCCGATCGTTGAGGTGAGAGCGATACGTGTCGAGTCACGCGGGCGGCAGCGACAAGCAAGCGATGAGATTCACGCGATACGTGAACCGCAGAGCGAGACGTCGTGAGGCACTTGCCAGCCAGGAAAACGGATTTGACCCTTGCGTGGGCGAGGATCGAATCGTTCGTCTGCCCACACGACGCGTCCGCGCGCGCGTTGCAGCCTTGCAGTGGCGATATCGTGAATAGATCAAAAGTGGCGCCAAACATCCAGCCGACGAGTGAGCAGTAAGCAGTCCGCCTGTCGATGCCGTCGAATCGTGATGGTGAGATTTGACCCGTGGAGCAGCGCCAGCCTATCGGATTGGCGCCTCCGGCAGACGCCGGCCGTCCGAATATCGTGGTCTCTACCCGAATAACCAGCGGGTCTGTTTTGAGCCCCTGGTCGCCGTCCGTCTAAGTCGCCGTCCGTCTCTACGCTAACGCCTTAAGACTTTTCGCTCCGCGGTTCATGCCGGATGCGCGCGAGCAAGGTGAAGAACGCCTCCTCGGGGCGTGCGAGGCCAGTCTTGAGTGAACGGTCCGCCTCGACGAGGGCTCTGAGAATACGGGTCTCGTCTTCGAGCCGAAACTGTCGAGCCTGTTCCTTGAGCTTGGGGACCAAAAACTTCGGAACTCCGGCGTATTTCATCAACTCCTCATTCGAGTCGTTCCGACCCAGGCCGTAGCGGATATCGCGCAGCTGACGGACTCGACCGGTCAAACTTGCAGAGAACTGTAATAGCAGTGCCGAAGGATCCGTGGTCACGTTGCCCTTCCCATCGACATGACCGCGATGAAGAAGCTCGCGCAATTGCGTGAGCAGCGCCGCGCGCGGCTCAGTGAAGCTTGCGTCGACGAGCTCGAAGAGGTTAGACGCCTCTTCATGAGGGGCGTGCGCCTCGACCGTGGCGCGGTCGAGCGGTACCCCCTCCGGCAGCAGAGTGGACATTCGATCGAGAAATGCAGCGATCTCGGCGAGGTGAGGCCCAAACCGACTCGCGAGAAGATGCGCGGTCGGTGGATCGATCGAGTGTCCCTCGGAGCGGGCGCGCGCCACCACCCACTCGTTGAGCGGATTCTCCCAAGGCTTTGCTCTTGGCATCCAGGGAGGGGGACGGTGAAACGGAGTGTCGGCCGATATCACGAGTCCGCGCTTTTCGATCTCCTTGGCGAGCTTGGTCCGCCCGTCGAGATCGGCAACACTGAGGATGAGTCGGGCCCCTTGCCAAGGCTGTTGGATTGCCGCGAGCCAGAGATCGCGATAGGCGAGGTAGGCCTCGGCACGATCGATGATAATCGTCTTGCCCCCCCCGAAGAGCGAGGGAGTGCGGAGATCGTCGAATAGCTCGACGACTTGCTCCTCGCTGACCGATCGCAAAGCCGCGCGCCGATCGAGATCTTCCGACGCTGGCGTCTCCCCGTGAAGAGTTCTGAGTACCCGCTCGAGTGCGTCGCGCTTGAGGAAGTCGTCATTACCCCGGATACAGATCAGACTCGGTAGCGCTCCCTGAAGAACGCTCTCCAGCTGAGTTGCTTGCGCCTTCACGGTCGGAGCCGCCGCGGAACGAAGTACTGTTCGAATCGTTCGCTCGACTCTCGACCTTTGAACTTCCAGAAGACCTCGATAGCGAGCCAGAATGCCTCTTGCTCTTCTGAAGCGCGCAGTTCGACAATCCGCACGGTGTACCCCGGATAACTCGCTTCGACCGAAGTAAACGGCGGCGACTTGACCAACGTGTCGATCTCGACCCCGCGGCTCAAAGCGCTTTCAAAGTCGGCGAAAGCCTGTTCGGCGATGACGGCCGAGTTCACTTGATCAATCGCTCGCTTCTGGGCCGCGGTCGCGGCCGCAAAGAGGCCGAGCGCGGAAGCAATCCCGAGAGTGAGGATCCCGAGAGCCACGATCACCTCGAGAAGCGTGAAGCCCTCTTGGTCGGTGGCCGAATCCCACTCTGGTTTCGGCGGAAGCACAGCCTTGAGTTTGAGAGGCGGCATCAATTCCTCCACTCCGAGTGTCGTCCACCCGGAATCCGAATCACCCGACTGAAGGTCGAGCCGTAGAGGACTCTCGCGCCGCGTTCGTGTTCGGCCGGTTCGGTACCGCGGACCCCACGCACAACTTCTGAGAACTTGCGGTTCGTTTTCGATCCGTAACGTATCCACTCGTCGTCGATGAGCACGTATTGGAACGCTTCCTCGGGATAGCCTTGGGTATTGTCGACCCAGATCTCGTCGTCGTCCTCACCGATCGCACGACGGAGCCGGGCGAGTTGCACCGCCCGAGCCGGGCGCAATACGAGAGTAACCTGGACGCGAAACGGAAAGATGTCGTCGCGCCACTCGTGACGCGACTCGGGATCGTAGTAAATCTCTTCCTCCTCACCGGGAGGGAGCAGCGCACGAGTTGAGTCCCACCAGGTGCGAGGGAGTCCCTCCTGGGCGCTCTTGTCGGTCGATTCAAGCCCGCGCCACGCCCGGGTAAACGCATCCCAGAAATTGTACTCGAGGTAGAGAATACCGCCCGCGAGTGGCCGCGCCCGCTGCAACCCCACCCGCAGGCCGTCGTCTGAGATTTCGTAAAGATTGCCCTCCTCGAAGAGAGTTGTGTCCCCACCGATCGGCGACTTGATCCCCCGCCAGAGCATTTGGCTCTCGGCTTCGGGGCCGAAAACGTAGGCGACCTCCTGAAGACCTCCGGGGGGCCGGAGCAAGCCTTCGCTCATCTCGACCTTGTCATTGACGTAATCGATATCGAATTGCCCCCCCGTGAAGCTTCCGGCCGTTTGGGTGATCGGGTGTCGCATCTCGCCCGCGAGTGTGCGGACAAATTTGAGGTACTGTCGATTGTGATGGTCATAGCCCGAAAGAAACATGACGTCGACGCGGCCACCCCGACCGTGGGAGGGATCGGCGAAGGTGCAGGCGAGATCGCTCTCGATCTGATTGAGGATCGACTGGGACCGCTCAAACGCTTCCTGCCTCAACCGTCCGACGCGATAGGTGTTTAGCCCGAGCCGCAAGAACGTCACGAGCGCCCCCCCGAGGATCACGAAAATCGTAGTAGCGACGAGCAGCTCAGTGAGCGTCATCCCGCGACGAGGATCACTCAATAGGGCAGCTCCTCTCGGTGGATCACTCGCCAGGGCTTCCGGTACTTGAACCGAATCGAATCGACCACCGGCGAGTGCTTCCAGGTATGCGACCAGTTGGGAGCCTGTCGGGTTCCGTTGATGCTGTAAGCCCCGGGTGGAAACTCGAAGTAAACCCGAAACTCCATCGTCTCCGCCTCGACTCCGATCGGGTTGCGATCTCGCCCTCCGGTGAAGAGATAGAGCCCACCCGGGCGATTCGTCGGTTGTGAGTCCCACGAGGGCGTGCCGTCAAAACGGACTATCACTCGGACCTGGGTCAAGAGGTTCGGATTGCGATTCTCTTCGAGCGTCCACTCGACGCCCTCCCAGAGCGCCCCGGGGATCGTCACTTGCCGCTGGTAGTAGACGAGATTGTCGCTCTCGACGTCGGGCTGATACCCGTCGAAATAACGAACTGGAAACTCGACGATCGTCTGGTTGGCGGCCAGGTTCGCATCGTTCGCCGTACCAAAACAGCCCCGAAAGATCGGCAACTGAGACGAATCATCCTGGACACGGCCAAACGAAGGTCCCGAGGCGAAATTGCCGCGACCGAAGTAACCGACGATCTCGAGAAATCCTGAGTTGCGACCCGGATCGGTGATGAAATAGGCAAAGCCGTCGGCAAACTCGTTGAAGCTCCGCACGGGGATAAACTGATTGTTCGGTTGCCCCGAAAGCTGAGTGACCCCGAGGTGCGGTATCGGCAGGATCGAGTGGATACTCAAGTCGGTCACGGGCGGGGCGAGCGTCGAGAGCAGTCCCCCTTCGACAAGCTCGAGCTCCTGACGAGGGACGACCCGAGCGACCGGAAAGAAGATCTGACCCAGGAAGTTGCTGGGCCGCGTCCAACTGAGAACACTCGTTCCGAGTTGTCCCCGGAGCACGTTCACGAGCTGATTTCCCTGCAGGCGTTCGTAGTAAATGATCTCGGTCTGATTCGAGAAAAAGTCCGAGTTCGTCGAATCAAGCCGGCGCCCGTAAATCTCGAGAAAGCCATCCCGGCTCGGTATGGCGCCGCTAACCGCCACCTCGACGCTATTCCAAACCTCGGTCCGTAGATCTCGCCCTGGGTGCAACCAGACTTCATCGACGTTGTTGAGATACTCGTCGTAAGTGCGAGGTAAGCCGCGGGCAGACGTAAACAGAACTCGCGCAGAACTCGTGGAGAGGCCGTCGTCGCGATTGTACGTGTAGCGGTAGACGTCCTGCCCGACAAAGGCGAGCGCCTCTTCTCTTCCCAACCCGTAGTCGCGTCGGTCCGCAAAAATCCCCGGCTCCGCGTTTTGGGGGCGAGCTCGAGCGTAGACATGGATCCGATTGGGCGAACCCGGATTGATCAGCGTCGAGAATCTTTCGCGTTGAAAGGCGGGAAGGTTGAGACCTTGGATCGGCGGAGGTGCCGGGAGCGTCACTCTGGGGATAGCCCCCGATCCATTGACCGGAAAAAGATAATAATCGAAGAGCTGGTCCGCCGGCTGGACCCGAGCCGTGCGCAACTCGTCAAAAACTCCAGGTGAAGGATTTGCGCCGTCTGTCGCGTTGTTGCCAAAGATCAACCGACCCGAGGAGACGAGCGGAAGACCACCACTGGGAAATTTTTTGAGGATCGGTGAGCTCGCTCGCGTCAGCGATTGCTGCCAACGATCCCGAAAGACGACGTAGGACCCCGTCGGGATTTCTCGCGCGACATCGACCTGATTCAGTTGAGCGGGCAGAGGTGAACTACCCGCGCTCGGTTTGAGCGTGACATAGTCGAACTCTCCCGGGTGAGGAAGATCAATCTTGGAAGCGATGCGCAATTGTGGACTGCCGTGGACAAGCAATACCTGCTCGAGGGTACTGATCTGAGTCTCCCCCACCGAAGGATAATTGAATCCTCGAAAACCGATATCGGTCGCGGTGTTGCCCGTTGCTTCCGATATGAAAAAGGTCCCTTGAA
>CAYZYD010000246.1:0-6476 GCA_964482505.1 uncultured Planctomycetia bacterium
AAATATGTCGGCAAGCTCCGCGCTCAAAACGATGTGGTGGTGCTGCTTTCACAAAACGCGAATGAGTTCAACCGTCAAGTTGCCGACGCCTATCCCGAGATTGATTTCATCATCGACCCCCATTTTCAGATGGGCAGTAGCAAAATCTGGATCGACGAAGAGGATCTCATCGAGCCCCGCGAAAAATCTTATATTCTTCGCTCGGACGCTCAAGGAGCGCGCGTCTGCACGCTCGATCTTTGGATTCAAAACTCGGAAGGAAACTTTGTAAATCGCGCCACGCAAGACCCGGGTGCCGCAAACAGCTTCCTGCACAAGCGCTATCCGATCGAACCGCACTTCCTTGAAGATCCCGAGATTTCAAAGCTCGTCGAGGCCTTCAAGAAGAGCACGCAATTTGTCAGTACCGAATCATTGCCGCCGCTTGCGAACAAAGACCAGTACCTGACTGTGAATACCTGTAAGACCTGTCACGTCGAACAGTACGAGTGGTGGCAGAATACCTCGCACTCAGACGCCTTTGCGAGCCTTGAGAAAACAGGCGATCAGTGGCGGCAAGACTGCATCAGCTGCCACGTCGTCGGTTACGGTCAGGCCTTTATCAAACCCGAGCATGCTGACCCCTACAAAAACGTTCAGTGTGAGTCGTGCCACGGTCTCAACCCCGAGCACCCCAAAGATCCGCAGAATCACCCTTGGCCCAAGATCAAAGAGTTCGCCTGCTTGACCTGCCACAACGAAGCGCAGACGCTCGTCAAATTTCACTTCTCGGTCGAGAGACGAAAGGTCGCCTGCCCGCCGATCAAGCGGTGAACCGGGCCGGGCACTCGGGGAGGCTCAACGCCTCCCAGCTCGCACTCCGGGTCGGTCTCTCGCCATGCGGATGATCAAGTCCGTCTCGTGGCATTCGGCCTGGACTCTCGGACCAAAATGCTCCCCTTTTAAATCGTCATTCTTCTCGGCCCCAGGCCCGAAAGAGCACTATTGAACGACCCTCTTCCTCCGAAGCGAGTTTCGGAGAGTCGCGTCGAAATGCGCGAAATCGTCCTTCCCAATGACACGAACACCCACGGAAACATCCTCGGCGGCAAGGTCCTGCATATGGTGGACATCGCGGCCGCAATGGCTGCGATTCGACACGCGCGCAAGCCGGTGGTCACCGCCTCGATCGACGAAGTCGAATTTCTCGAGCCGGTCCCTGAGGGTCACTTTATCTGGCTCACCGCCGAGCTCAATTTTGTCGGACGCACCTCGATGGAAGTCGGGGTCACGGTCTGCGGGGAAAACCCGATTACCGGCGAAGTCGTCCGCACCACGACCGCCTATCTCACCTTCGTAGCGCTGACGAGCACCAAGCGACCCTCGCTCGTGCCCCCTCTGATCCCTGAAACCGATGAAGAAAAGCGACGCTTTGAAGAGGGCAAGTTGAGGATGGAGCTGAGACGCCAGCGACGGCTTGAAAAGGCCAAGCGTTAGCTTGTTCCCGGTGAAGGGTCGGCTGACAAGTTTTGGGACTTGCGAGTCTCGGGGGCTTTTTAGCCGCGAATTGGGCGGCTCGTCCAGAGAGTCGCTTTTCTCTCCACCACGACTTGGTTCGTACGTGTCTCTTGGCCCCCGCGGTGGGCTGCTCCAGGTCCGACTACTTTTCGATGATTAACGCGCGTTGAGCATTTCTCAGTGTGTCGTCGCATGTGTCCCGTCGAAGACCTTTCGATGCATAACAGCTGTCAACTCTGGTCGAGGGCGCGAGCCATCGCCTCGCGCGGAGCCTCAGAGCCCGTCCAGAGTTCAAACGCGCGGAAAGCCTGATTGAGAAGCATGGTCAGGCCGTCGACGGTCGGGAGGCCCGCCGCTTGGGCGAGACGAATCCACTCGGTCCCTTGAGGTTCATAGACGCAGTCAAAGATAAGGGTGTCGGGACGGACTGGGTCCACCGGTGTGATCACGCCCTGGCAGTGGCTCGAACCCACGGGCGTCGCGTTGGCGATGAGCTGCGCCGCTTCGAGTCGAGAGCGGACCCCATAGGCATCGCTGGGGTCGAAGCAATCGATCGTGACACCCTCAAAGCGCTCTGTGAGCTTGGCGGCCATCGCTTTAGCACGTTTTGAGCCGCGTGCTACGAGCGTCAATGAGGTGATCCCAAACTGGCTCTGCGCCCCCACCAAGGCGCGGGCCGCTCCCCCCGCTCCGAAGATCACCGCCGACTCGCGCGCGGGAGTGAAATCCAAAGCGCGGAGCGGTTGGGTGATTCCGTCGACGTCGGTGTTGTAGCCAGCCAGCCGCCCCGAAGTCTCGACGAGGGTATTAACGGCACCAAGCTTTTCGGCCATCGGCTCGAGGCGATCGCAATAGCCCACCACCCTCTCCTTGTACGGGATCGTCACATTGGCGCCTCGAAATCCCCGACCGCGTTCTTCCTCAAACCGACGGACGAAATCTGCGGGTTCGACCGAACAGCTCTCGTAGCACCAATCGTGAAGACCGAGCTCGCGCAGGCCCGCATTGTGTAAGTCAGGCGAAAGAGAAGGCTTCTGCAGCTGCCCGAAGAGTAGGAGTCGATGCCGAGGTTCCGAGGAAGTGTCGTCGCTCATCCGGTTTCCCTTTAAGGCAAGTAGCAGAGGGTGTGGAGCCGATGAATGGACAGAGGGCGCCACCGGCCGGATTCGGCCGAAATGACGAAACGGGCGCGCAACCCGCACCCACCCTGAGGGTGAGGTTCGAAAAGAGCCAGCTTAAGAGAGCCATGGATACTCACCTCTCCTATCTCGTCGCCCTGATCGTTCTCGGAGTGAGCGCCCAGTGGATCGCTTGGCGCGTCAATTTGCCGTCGATCTTGCTGCTGCTTCTCTTCGGCATCATCGCAGGACCGATCACCGGCTTCTTTAGCCCGAGCGAGATCCTCGGTCCGCTTCAGTATCCCATCGTCTCGATCAGTGTCGCCCTGATACTTTTCGAAGGTGGACTCAGTCTTCGCTGGAGCGAGGTCGAATCGAGCTCGGTCGCCGTCCGCAATCTCGTGGTACTCGGGCCTCTCATCACCTGGCTCGCAGTGGCGGCCCTTGCCTACACGCTGATCGGTTTTTCGGTGCCCCTCGCGCTGCTGATCGGTGCCCTTTTCATCGTCACCGGTCCCACGGTCATCGGTCCTCTGTTTCTCCACATCCGGCCAACTGGGCGGGTCGGGCCGATCTTGAAGTGGGAGAGCATCATCACCGATCCCTTCGGGGCGATCCTCGCGGTGCTCGTGTTCGAGTCGCTCGCGGGATCTCACTTCTCGTCAAATCACGCCATCTGGGGCGGGCTTCGAGCAATTGCGGTGGGCAGTGCCACGGGAGGGTTCGGAGCCCTCGCGCTCTACCAGATCGTCCGTCACTATCGAGTTCCCGATTCGTTGCAGATTCCCTTTTCTATTATGGTTGTGCTGATGACCTATCTCGCCGGCAATATGCTCCAGGAGGAGGCGGGGCTTCTCGGAGTCACGTTGATGGGCGTCCTGCTCGCCAATCAGAGCGAGGCGCCAATGCGCGCGATCATCGCCTTCAAAGAGAACCTGCGGACACTGCTGATCTCGTGCGTCTTTATCGTCCTCGGAGCCCAACTCGAGCTCTCCGATCTCCAGCTGCTGGCGCTCCCAGAGATCCTCTTTGCAATCTCGATCGTCTTAGTAGTCCGACCACTCTCGGTATTCATCTCTACCTGGCGGAGTGGGCTCTCTTGGCGAGAGAAGATCTTTCTCTGCGCCGTCTGCCCGCGGGGGATCGTCGCCGCGGCTGTCGCTTCGGTGCTCGGTACCAAGCTTTTCAGGCTCGGCCACGGCGAAGCGGAACTGCTCGTCCCGATCACCTTTCTAGTGATCTTCATGACCGTGATCTTCTCTAGTGTCGTGGCCGGACCCCTCGCCCGCGCCCTCGGGCTTGCCGATCCCAAGCGGGAGGGGGTTGTCTTCCTCGGAGGCCACGAGTTCGCCCGCGAATTCGCGGCGATTCTTGAGAAACACGGCTTCCCGGTCTTGCTCATCGATTCGAACCCGCGACAAGCTCGCCAAGTGCGCTGGGCAGGTCTTCCCGTCTGGCACGGCGATGTCCTGGCGGAAAGTACGATCGAGTCCCTCGACCTGAGCGGGCTCGGACGGTTTGTCGCGCTGACTCCCAACGACGAGGTGAATACCATTGCCTGCCTTCACTTCGGTGAAGTCTTCGGCAGTTCGGAAGTCTACCAACTTGCCAACCTCGAACGGAACGCCGCGCCGGCCGAGCAGATCGGAGGCCGGCGGGTGTTCGGCGACGGTTGCTCTCACTCGCAACTCGAAGAGCTTCGCGAACAGGGCGCCCAACTTCGCGCCACCCTCTTTACTGACACTTTCGACCTCAGCGCCTACGCCGAGCACCATGGCGAGGACTTTATCCCGCTCGCCGTCATCACGGCCCAAGGCGAGCTCAAGATCTGCTCTGAAAGTAAACTCTCGGTACAATCGGGGGACCGGTTGGTCAGCCTGGTTCCAGTCTCAGCCGATGTCGTTCCGACCGGCCCGGCCCCGTCCACTCAGGAGAGCGAGCTCGATCTTCCCCCGGTCAAAGTGATCAGCTGAGCAGAGCGACCCGCCGTTAAAAGCCGAGAACATCTTGGGGATTCGAAAAACTCATCTGCCAAGAAGAAATGGGCGCCGGTTGCCCCGGTCAAACAGATAGCCGACGACCGACGCAGAGCGGAGCGATTTTGAATCTCTCAGATAGACGGCCACTAAACTCGAGACCGTCACTACGCTACTGCTTGCCGATCACAAATGTCGCATGGTCGACGGTGGTCCGTGCTCTCCCAGGCCTCGCGGCGACCTACGACCTGTTCGAACTCTGGACCGATACCCTCCCCGGGTTTGAGCTCGACGACCTCGAAAACCTACTCCCCGATTCGACGGCCGCCGCGAGCAGAGGCCGCTACATCTTTGTGACGGGCCGTCGGATTCTCGCGGGCGGCCGCCACGAGTTTGCCGAGTGGATCGAGACTCCCCGCTCGCGCGCTCTGATTGAGTTCGCGGCGGCAAACGACCACTTCTTCGATATCGACGTTGCCCAAGCACCCACCCACCTCGACGCGATTCTGAACGCGCCGGAGAAACCTCACCTCATCGCTTCGCACCACGACTTCGACGGAACCGCAGATCGTTCCGAACTTCGCAGTCTCTGCGACCGACTCGGTGAAAAAGTCTGCGCGGGAGGATCCGAAGGGGTGATCAAGGTCGCAACGCGGTGTCGTGAACTCGACGACGCCTTGCGACTCATCGAGCTCGAAGCCACGCTCAAGTCCCAAGACCGCCGCCACGTAATCCTCGGTATGGATCGTCGGGTCCGTGGGGAAGACCCCGATCCGAATCGTCGCAAACCTCAAACCACGTGGGGTCGCCTGACCCGCATCTACGCAGCACTCTACGGCGATAATGCGTGGCACTACGCCCCGCAGTCGGCTGCGCGGGCCGATTCCTCTCCCTTGCAATCCTCGAGAACGTCGTCGCCGGAATCTTCGCCGCCCCCCACGACAACAGCGACTACAAACTCACCCGACTCGTTCTCGCCAATTTCTGAACTCGATTCGAACCTCGGGTTCGGCACGGCTGCGGGCCAATTGACGCGAGCAGATCTCGAAGCCCTCGACCGGTGGGCCCGTCGCTTGGGTGACTGAAACCCAAACGATCACAACGCGCGAGCCCGCGCCGAAAAGCACTGCATCTAAAGCACTGCGTTCAAAACAGAGCGTTCAGAGACTCGGCGGCCCAGAAACTCAGCAGTCGAGACAACGGATCTCATCAAAAATGTCGGGCTCGGAATCTTCATTATCGATCGCGTAGTTGATCAGACAGCGAAGCGCTTTCGAGGCGTCGGGAAGGTCGTACTTTTTGGCTTTGGCTTCGAGCCATTGATGTTGGGACTCTTTGAGCTCGACTGAGTATTTCTGATTGGGCGCCATCATGTCTCCTTTGCTCTGAGAACTCACTCTGAAAACGTCACGACGAACCGCACTCGCGGTGAAAGCGCTGGCGGGAACGTCTCGAAGAAGCTCGCGGGCTCGATTGAAGATAATCGTTACAATCTGAGAACGGTGAGCGGTGAACGAACCTCTCGGAGTGCCGTCCTAACCCAGTTGTCCCGCTTCGGCAACGTGTGTTGACAATTCACCGCCTCAAGAAACGGCGGTCAGATCCCTCGGCGGCCGCGAGACGGGAATCGCCCGAGGGTAATCAACGACTTCCCTTCAGCTCGAAGCGACTCTCGGATAGTCTGCCTGGTGTCGACTGCATTGTCGTCGACAGGGTCGGCCGCCCCCCCTACCGAGCGACCCCGCCCGTGCTGTGCATCCGACTTGGAGATCCACGAATGACTCATGCACCCTTCCAAACCCGCTACAGTATCGACAACCCCCTCGGCAACCGAACCGTCTATCGACTCGATAGCATGCGCGGTTATCACGGGATCGACCTGATG
>CAYZYD010000247.1:0-6475 GCA_964482505.1 uncultured Planctomycetia bacterium
CGGTACTCACTACGCCCAGTCGCAGATGCAGTCCGGCGTGACCGGGATCAACACGGTGCGCATCTACTCGCCGATCAAACAGGCGAAAGATCAGGACCCAAGCGGTGCTTTTATCAGACGCTGGGTGCCAGAGCTCGCCGAAGTTCCCGACCACCATCTCGTCGAACCACAGAAGATGGATCGACTCGAGCAGCAGATGGCAAGTTGTGAGATCGGAGTCGACTACCCCGCCCCGATTGTCGAACACGCGACCGCCTACCGCAGCGCTCGCGACCAGATCTTTGCGGTGCGCAAGACCGAACTCGCTCGGTCCGAAGCGAAACGCGTCTATAACAAGCACGGCTCGAGGCGACGACCCAGCGATCGTCGCGGGCCGAGCCGCAAAGTGGTCGATCCCAAGACAGCCCCCAAACCCTAAGGCGAAAAAATAAGCTATGGTCGAAAAGCTCATCATCGTCCTCGGCGATCAGCTCGATATCGACTCGAGCGCCCTCGCTCAGTATTCAGAGGGCGAGGACGCCGTTTGGATGGCGGAGAACCACGAGGAGATCGGCTACGTCCCTTCTCACAAACTCCGGATCGCCTTTTTCTTGTCGGCGATGCGGCACTTTCGCGACGAGCTTCGGAACTCGGGCTTTCGGGTCGAGTATCACGAACTCGCCAAGCAACCGAGCCGGGACCGCGGAGACAATTTCCGCGAGATCTTGCTTCGGGATGCGAAACGATTTCACGCTAAGCGTTTAGTCGTCTCCGAGCCCGGTGACTACCGCGTGACGCAGATGCTCTGCGAAGCGGCCGAAGAACTCGGCGTCGAGCTCGATATTCTCGAGGACTCGCACTTCTACTCGACCCCGAAGCAGTTTCGGGCCTGGGCCCAAGGCAAGAGAGAACTCGTCCTCGAACACTTCTACCGCAAGCTCCGCAAAGAGGAGCAGATTTTGATGGACGGTAAGAAGCCTGAAGGAGGCGAGTGGAACTACGATTCGGATAACCGAGAGTCGTTTGGCAAGGAGGGGCCGGGTGACTTGCCGAGGATCCAGTCCATTCCGCCCGATAAGACGACGCGCGAAGTGATCGAGCTCGTCGAGCACCGCTTTTCCGACCACCCCGGTAGCCTCGAGCACTTTAGCCTGCCAGTGACTCGCAACGCAGCCCGCAGCGCGCTTGAAGAGTTTATCGAAGCTCGGCTCGCCAAGTTTGGTCCCTATCAGGATGCGATGTGGTCAGAAGAGTTCTTCCTCTACCACTCACGGCTCTCTGCGGTCTTGAATGTCAAACTCCTCAACCCGCGGGAGTGTGTGGACGCGGCCGTGGCCGCCTATGAGGAGGGTCGCGCCCCGATCCAGAGCGTTGAGGGCTTTGTCAGGCAGGTACTCGGTTGGCGCGAGTTCATCCGCGGAATCTACTTCCTCGAGATGCCGCGCTACGCCGAACGCAATGCGCTGCGCTGCCCGAGCGACGCCGACGTGCCGAGCTTTTACTGGGATGGCGACACGGACCTCGAGTGCATTCGCGCCACTATGAAGGGCCTCGTCGATCATGGTTATGTCCATCACATCGGGCGGCTGATGGTCTTGGGCCTCTTTGCTCAACTCCTCGGCGTGCATCCCTACCGGTTTCACGAATGGCATCTCGCGATGTACCTCGACGCGATCGACTGGGTGAGCTTGCCGAACACTCTGGGGATGAGTCAGTACGGTGACGGGGGCATCGTCGGCACCAAACCCTATTGCGCAACCGGCGCCTATATCGATCGGATGAGCAACCATTGCGCGAGCTGTCGCTACCATCCCAAGAAGGCTACCGGGGAGGACGCTTGCCCCTTCACGACCCTTTACTGGGACTTCCTCGACCGTCACGAAAAGCAGTTTCGAGACAACCGACGCATGGCCTTTCAGGTCAAGAACCTCGATCGCAAGCGCGAGAAGGGTGAGATGACCGAGATTCGGAAAAAGGCCTCCGAGTATCAAAAGCGGTTCGGCTCCCGACGAAAATAGCGGCCGGAAATCACTTTATAATTTAGGCTTAGCGAGCCGAACCGCGTCCTGTGCTTGGCGTGTGTTTGGCATGCCAAACGAGTGCGTAGTAAACTAATCAGGAGCTACGGTCGCCAAAGTCGGTCGCACTCCCAAGGCAGTCCCACAAGCCCGCCACTTCGGTGGCGGGCGCCTTTTTTTTGCGGCCCGCACGTGCACAAAAACCCGGCATGTTCATCCCGGTGAGGTGAACTCGGGGACGGCCGTGCGCTACGGAAAGCGTAACCGAATCGGCCCTCGAAAGTCGGTGGGTGAAACTACGCGACCCTTCTGAGTGATGACGATGTCGCCACGATTTGCCAAGCGACGCGCGGCACACCGAACCCGTTCCATCTCAACCCGCCAGGAATCGTCGCCGCTCTGCCTGATGACTTCGCTCGGACAGATCGACGCGCCGGCCCGGCGCTCGTTGAGTAAGTCGACGATCAGCGTCTCGAGTTCGCGATCCCGCGCCTTTACCCCATGCTGGCGGCAGCGCGTTGAGCAGAAGCGAACCGCTTCCCAATTGCGCTCCCACTTCTTGCGCCATTCAAACTCACGGCCGCAGTAGTCGCAGACTTTGGTCGGGAGTTCACTCACGAATGACCGCCCTACTCGATACCGTGATCGTTCGGTCTCTCGCTCTAATTGATGAGCTGAGTAAAGGGTTTCTCGAGTTCGAGCACTTCACCGCCGCGCAGAATCGTGAGTCGTACGGCTCCGGTCGGAGGGATCGCCTGAATCCGCTGTTGAATTCGATTGAGGTTCTCGAGCGTCCCGGTGGCCGGTATGTCGAAGACCGACAAGACGATGTCTCCGCCCAGAACGACATCGGCCGCGCCGATCGTCGCTCGAACCGTGCCCGCCTTGAGACCGAGGCGCGAGGCGGGCGAGTCCTTGGCGACGCGGTTGACGAGTAACGCCGTCGGTTGAGGCACGTTGAGCACTTGGGCGATTTCACCCGAGAGGACCCGGAACTCAAGGCCCGTCCAAAAGGGGGCGCTCTCGAGGAGGACCCGGCGGGCGACGTTACTGGTGACGGCGAAGCCGAGACCTTCGAATCCGCCGGAGTGGGTGAGGATATGGCTGACGATACCGATCACCTCGCCGCGTTCATTGAACATCGGCCCGCCCGAGTTGCCGGGATTGATCGCGGCGTCGGTTTGGAAGAGTTCGATTTGCGCGACGCCACCCACCACTTCTTCGGTACCGCGACGAGCACTGACGTGTCCCACTGTCATCGTGTGGGCGAGGCCACTTGGGGCGCCGACCACGAAGCATTGATCCCCAACTTCAACCGTACCCGAATCAGCGATTTGAGCCGGAAAGATCCCCGGAGGAGCGACTTCGAGCCGGAGGAGAGCTGAGTCGGTGGCTTGCGACGACGAGACGACTTCGGCCGGGATCGGATGGTTGAGCCCCTTGAACTGGACGAGGATTCGGTCGGCGGCTTGGACGACGTGGGCAGCGGTGAAGAGGAGCGGCTTATCGCCTCCGCGGATGTAGATTCCCGAACCGATCCCCGCCGCTTGCACCCGCACCCGTGCGGTCGGGTCCGGAGAAAGCTCGCTCTGTTCGGCGAAGATCACGGCGACGGCGGGACTCACGCGCTTAAAAACCTCGCTCAGAGGTTCTTTGGGCTGGGGCTCACTCTCGCGGTTGGAAGTCCCCGGAGCGAGCGAACAGCCCAGCACCGACCCCAACATAAGACTCAATAACAGCATCGTCACACTCCTCATCGACTCCCGCCTTTTCATGGATGACCGGCTCCTCTCGGGCGACCGGAACTCGATCGGCTGGGATTGGATCACATCGAAGCGAGGTTGCGGAGCCATTCTGAGAGCTCGAGCCCAAAGCGAGTCGGCCTTTTCAGACTCAAAATCCCAATCATCCCGGTCGCCGCGTAGAGCGGTGGCGCGCCACTGACCACCCCGAGAGAACCGCAAGGGCCTTGAGAAGACGGTAGGGTAGGCTCGATACTTGGAATTGTTGACGAGCGCGTCTCTGCGCAAGACGCCCTGGCCTGACCTCATACTGTTCGCGACGCGGCTCATGAATCATGCGGGCCCGCACAAGCACTCCTCTTGGCAGATAGCCAGCCGGATGAGAATTATGACCTTAGACAACCCGCCCCCACTCGCTCCCGCCCCCTTTGTTGAACACCGCTTTGAGTACGAGTTTGAGGTGCCGTTTGCTCGGGGCGAGGTCTGGGATTGGCTCAACGATCCCGAGACTTTTACGCGCGGACAGATTTGGCCTTACTTTGTCGAGTTTGTCGGGGGTGGCTTTGAGCCGGGAGTACTTTGCAACCACCACGGGCCGGGCATTCACTTCCCGGGCGTCATCGGTGAGGTGCGGGCGCCTGAGTATCGCGATCTCCAGTACTGCTACGGCGCCTACGCGCTCACCCCGCGCTGGATCCGGCCGGCCCGACTCGAGTTTTGGCTCGACGAAGCGGGTGAGAATGGGACGCGGGTGCGGCTCCGGCTCGAGAGCTGGGTCAAGCCGAGCTGGCGCGGTCTCTGGAACTGGGGTCAAACGCGCTTCTGGCGTCTCTTTCGAGGTCTCTGTCGACGCGGCGTCAAGGCGCGACTGCGACAAGCGGCATCCCGAGAGTCCTCCAAACCGGAGTCGTCGGGTTGAGATAGCGTCGAGCTTGGTGGCTTGGCGGCGGGCGAAGCCGTCGGAAAACTCTGGCGGTCGCTATCGTGAGTTCTGTGCCGCGCCGAACGCGGTTATACTCGGCCGCCGCCAGTTGCTTCACCAACGTTGTTGCTTCGCGACATTGTTGCTTCGCGACATTGTTGCTTCGCAATGGCAACCACTTCGCACGGACTGTTCTTCACGCGGACGGTCCTTTGATAAGCGCTTCTACCCTTCAAAAGAGAAAGTTCGTTATGAATTCTATTTCCATGGTTGCGGTCGGGCCTGACGACGACGCCGAGAAGGCGGAGTGGCTCTCGGCGCTCGAACGGACGATCGACACGGGCGGATATTGCCTCGGTCCAGAAGTCGCAGCGCTCGAGGAGGAAGCGGCTCGATATCTCGGTGTGCCCCACACGCTCGGTTGTTCAAACGGTTCTGACGCGATTCGGATCGGGCTGCAAGCGGTCGGCGTCGGACCGGGAGACCAGGTGATCGTCCCCGCCTATTCATTCTTCTCGTCGGCCTCGTCGATCGCCCATCTCGGGGCGGTCCCGGTCTTTGTCGATGTCGATCCTGAGACGCTGCTCATCGATCCCCCACTCGTTGAAGAACTCGTCACTGACAAGACGAAGGCGGTGATGCCCGTCCACCTCTACGGACAGGGGGCGGATATGGACTCGATTCTCGATCTCGCGAAGAGGCATCGACTCGCAGTGATCGAAGACACTGCTCAGAGCTTCGGGGCATACTACGGAGATCGCGCGCTCGGTAGCCTCGGCGCCGTGGGTACCTATTCGTTCTACCCGACCAAGAATATGTCAGCCCCTGGCGATGCGGGGATTATGGTCGCGACCGACGAGAAGATCACCGCGACCCTCAAACAACTCCGGGTCCACGGTGACGAAGGGGGCTACAACCATACCCGGCTCGGGTGGAACGCTCGCATGGACGGCTTCCAGGCAGCGGTCTTGCGAGTACGACTCAAGCGGCTCGATCACGTGCACGAAAAGCGCGCGCAAAATGCCCAGCGTTACGCCGAGCGCATCGCGAGCTCGAAGCTCGCGAGCGATATCCGACCGCTCGGCTTTACGGCGAAGAGTACCCACGTCTGGCACCAGTACATCGTGCGGGTCCCGCACCGCGATCGCGTCCGCGCCTTACTCGCCGACCGCGGTATCGGTTCGGGCGTCTACTACCCCGGCGCACTCCCCAAGTTGTCGGTGTTCCGAGATATCCCCAATGCGACTCGCGACTTCCCCGTCGCCGAACGAGCGGGCGAGGAGATTCTCGCTCTGCCGATCCATCACCGCCTCGCCGCCGACGATCCCGATCGCGTGATCGACGCGATCGAAGCCGCTCTGTCGTGATCGCTCCGCAGCCCGCGGTCGACGCCGGTTGCTCGCGGGTTTGTGTCGTCCACGATTGGCTCACCGGGATGCGAGGGGGCGAGAAGTGTTTGGAAGTCTTCTTAGAGCTTCTCCCCCAAGCCCCGCTCCTCACCCTGATCCACGAGCCCGGGCAGGTGTCGGCGGCGATTGAAAGTCACCGCGTGATTCCGTCCCCGCTCTCGCGCTGGGCGTATGTACGGCGCAACTACCGGAAGTTGTTACCGCTCTTCCCGTGGGCGATTCGACAGCTCCCGAGTGCTGACTATTCAAAGATCGTGAGTCTCTCGCACTGTGCGGCGAAAGCGGCACCGCGCGGACCGAATAGCCGGCATATCTCTTACTGTTTTACTCCGGCCCGTTATCTCTGGGATCTCTAGAACGACTATCTCGATCCCGAACGCAGTTCGCTTCCGGTTCGACTTACGG
>CAYZYD010000248.1:0-6471 GCA_964482505.1 uncultured Planctomycetia bacterium
TGAGGCGTAAGGGCAGCTCTGCTCCCGCGAAATGGCAATCGCTAAAGCCACGGCACTTTTGGTTACGGGGAAAGCCCGAAGAGGTAGGCGGAGCCCGATCCGTTGAGGGTCGATTCGGGGGCGCCGAAGAGCGCGTCGTTCCCGTCGAGTGCGACGGCGCGTCCGAAAGACTCGCCGACCGAGTTGGTGGCAAACGTATCAATCTGCTGCCACTGGTTACCGGTGCGCTCAAACAGCGCCGCGGCTCCGAGTCCTCCGACCCCCGGAGCGCCGACGACGAAGCGATCCGCTTGGACTGCGATCGAGATCCCAAAATTGTCATCGGAATCGGCAGCGATCGCGGTGAGCTTTTGATCTTGGACCCAAGACGAGCCGCTCAAGATAAAGGTGTAAACCGCGCCGGAATCTTCGAGCGCGGGGGTCGACTCGTCGGCGCGAGGGGAGGCGATAAAGATCGTCTCCTCGCCGAGCGCGACCGAGGCTCCAAATTCGTCGCCGGCGGCACCGTCGTTGGGCGTGAGGAAAGCGGTCTCGATCCATTCGATGCCACTGTACTCAAAGAGATAGGCCGAGCCCGCATTGGTGCCTTGGTCGTCGTCGCGTGGAGATCCGGCGAGCAGTCGGTCCCCGTCGAGGTCGAGCGCCCGGCCAAACTTGTCCTTCGGAAAGCCGCGGACGATCTTCTGCTCCTGCAACCACTCACTACCGTCAAACCGAAAAAGATAGACCGCACTCGGCAGGGCGCCGAGGCTGCCTTTGCGAACGCCGACGGCGATCGCATCGCCGCTGATCGCCACATTGAGACCGAATCCGTCCCCGAGGCTTCCATCGCTCGCGACGAGTTTCTGTTCGAAAACCCATTCGCTCCCGTTAAACCGGTAGACCGCGGCGGCGCCCGAATTGAAATCGACGTCGTCGTCGCCGGGAATTCCGACGACTGCGACCTCGCCGCTGAGCGCGACGCTCGAACCGAATTGATCCTCGGGTTCGCCGTCGACGGGGAGGAGTTCGGTCTCTTGGGTCCAGACTCCTGAAGTTCGACGGAAGAGGAAGATCGAACCCGGTTCGAGTGAGAGCGGGTTATCCGGGGCTCCGACGAGCGCGACCTCACCTTCGATCGTTACCGACGTTCCAAAGACGTCGCTGCTTGACGCGGTCAGCGGAAGGAGCGGAAAGAAGCTCGGCGAGTCACAGCCTCCCCAGTTTTCGAGGCAATCGATTCCGTCGCCACTTTCGTCGACACCGCACGCGGGGAAGGGGATCGCGGGGGCGGGTCCGCTCAGGAAAAGAAATGATAGGAGGTAGATCGGATCCCCGATTCCGAGAGAGCCGTCGTCGTTGGCATCGATCGCGTCTCGGCAACTCGTGAACTCGCTGATAAAGAGTGCATCGAGACTCGCGAGGACGTCCGAGACATTGACGGTTTGGTCACCATTGGCATCGCCGCGGACGAAAGCGGTTTGAGCAGATACAAACCTCGTCGAGAGGCAGACGAGGATCAACGCTCCCAGCCCTATGAGAAGACGAAATCTGTGAAACATATTGAGTGAAACTCCTCGCGGAACCTTGCTGGCTCGAGCCGATCGATCGGCCGAGATCATAGGGTCTTGGTTCATTTTGCAAAAGCCTTGAAGATCCGCAGCAGAAGGAATCTCACGCGAGGAACGATGCCCATGCGAAGCGAGCCCAAGATTTCTCGAAAGTCGAGCCTCTCACCCAGTGGGTAGTCGCTTTCCTCGATTTCGCTGTAGAGTCTTTCAAACAAGATATTTGACCTACCCAGGAAATTCGCTCAGAGAATTTGGACTTATACCCTTGTAGGCGAAGACCAACCTTCGGGGACGTTGCGACCCCGACGCGACAACTCTCCGAAATCGCGGCCAGGTGGAACGCCAAATACTCGGTGGTCATGCGCCCGCCGAGGCGCTTTCCCAACGCTTTATCTCGAGGCTCGGTTTTTGGAGATCCCACCGCGCGCTCAACTGTTACTCTTACGCGCTCGAAACGGGGCTGGCCCGGGCTGCTTGAGCCCTTCGCTCGGTGTCAAGAACCGTCGGTTCACTCAAGAGGAGATGTTGGATGCCGCGCTGTAGACTCCGAGTCGCGATACGCACCTTTGGACTTACGCTTACCCTTGCGCTCGGTCACGCTTTGCAGGCGGACAACCGTCTCGAGCTCGAGACGCGCTCGGCACTCGCCGGTTCCGCAGCCGTGCCGCTCACCGTCACCCTAGAGCACGATCTTGGTGGTCCCGCGCCCGACGGACTCCTCGGGTATAACTTCGGCCTCGTCTATGATGACAATCGGCTTGAAGCACTCGAGGTTGTGATCTTTGAGTCGGTCGGTCCGCCGGACTTTGTTTCGATCGATATCTCCGAGACTTCCGCGGAAATCGCGGTCGCGGTGCTCTACTCGAATGCACCCCCGTTCCAAACCCTTCCCTCGGGGACCTACGCCGTCGGCGAGGTCAACTTTGGCGTGCTTCCCGCCGCTCCAGTCGGGCTCGGGCTCGTCGACTTTGCCGCGATCAATGGGATCGATAACCAATTGGGTACGCTGACGGGACCGCCGGTATTGGAACCCGATCTCGAGACGGTTCCAGGAGGGGTTGAGGTGGTGAGCGCCTTTGAGTCGGTGCTCACTTCGCCCAGTCGGTTCTTGGTTCCCAATCGTGCTGACAATACGCTCTCGCTGCTCGACCTTTCGGGCGCCTTGGTCACGGGTCCGATAGCGGCACCGGGCAGTCCCGCTCCCACAAATCCTGTCGCTCTCGCGCGTGACGCGCGCAATGTCACCTGGGTGATTTATGAATCGGCCAGCGACGGGAGTGGTGAGGGGAAGCTTGTTCGCTTTGGTACCGACGGGGCTCTGCTCGACACGTTCAATATTGCCGCGGGTCCCGCTGGGATCGTTATCGACGCGTTCGGTAACGCCTGGGTCAGCCATATGGGGAGCGCCACATTAACCGAGTACGCTCCGAGCGGGCTCGTTCTGCGCGGTCCCGGCGGACTCGAGTCCGGGGCGGTGGCGGTCAGCGAGGGTCCGCGCAGCCTCGCGGCCGATCAACTCGGGAACGTCTGGGTCGCGGCGGAGACGAGCGAAGAGCTCATCCGGGTCAACCGCGCGGGTGCAGTCGTTGCAGCGATCGCACTCGACTCCGCGCCGGCTGAGATTGCGACCGACCCCGAGGGATTCGTCTGGGTAACTCTACCCGGGCTCGATCGAGTTGAGCGACGCAACTCAGACGGTGGGCTCGCCGAAACATTCGAGCTTCCGGGCGCTTCGCCGGAACGGCTCGCGATCCGGGCGAGCCGCGAAGCGTGGGTGGCAGCCCCCGGCGACGCGCGGCTCTACCGGTTGATACCGGGTCAGGCATCGTTGCCGATTCCCGTGGGACCCGCCCCTTCCGGCGTCACCGTCGACGGCGCGAGCTTTGTCTGGGTGACCGACGCCGTCGAGGCGAATATACGGCGCTTCGATCTCAACGGTGCACTCTCTCTCGGGCCGATTGCGATCGGGCTCGACCCGGGCTTTCTCGGCGATCCGTCGGGATATCGACAAGCGTCGCTCTTCGATCCCGCGGCGGACTTTGATCTCGACGGCATTTTGAACTCGGTCGAAGTCGAGGCGAGTACCGATCTCTTCGACGCACTGAGTCAACCATTACCGGGTTCCTTCACGCCAGCCGTTACGATCGAAGCTTGCGAATCGACTCCCGATACGGCCGAAGTTCAGCTCGCTTGGAGCAACCGGTCGCCGACATACGATGCGATCCGGGTCTTGAGAGACGGTCTCGAACTCGCGTCGAGTCCGCTCCCTGGCGACGCGACCAGCCTCAGCGACAACGCTCCAGCCACGGGGCTATTCCTCTACGAAGTGATCGCGGTTGAAGCGGGCATCGAAAGTGAAACCCGCTCTTGCGTGGCAGCAATTGGTCCCGGAACCCTCGTCAGTTCGAGCCTGATCGAGCTGCTCGAACCGGCCGCGAATCTCTTTGACATCACCAAGGTCAACAACCCGGGCCCGGGCGAGCCCGCCTTCTTAGTCAACGACTCGTCGGGCATCATCTACGCGACCGACGCGCAGTTCAATCCGCTCAACGCCATCGTCAGTCCCTTCCCCGAGAATATTCCAGTGGGTGGGGTCGCGTTTAGCTCCGCGGGTGATTCGGGGCAAGGCTCGCTCTTTGTCGCGAGTGGCGCGAATGCATCGAATCCCGCGCTCGAGTCGGTCGTCCTCGAAGTCGATCGCTTTGGTAGCGTGCTCAGCGGCCCCTATATGTTGATGGATACAAACGGTGACCGAGCGGGCCAAGTCGGCGGGATCTATCTCGACAACATAACGGGCACGCTACTCGCAAACTTCCCGCCCTGTGACGTCCTCGCCTTTCCACTTCAGGGTGCGCCCACCGGAGATGTCCAAGCGGTTCAAGCGGCCTCGTTTCAGTTTCCGCCGATCGAAGGGCGCGGAGTTGCGCTCCCCTTTCCCGGGGCTTACGACCTCGATGGTGGAGTCTGTCTCATCAGCCAACTCAATCCGGACACCTGCGAGCCCGAGGTGATCGAAGTCTCGGTTTCAGCCGGGGTCGCTACGCAGACCGAAACTCCGAGCATTCCGCTCGGCGATGCCGATGGCGAGAATAGCTTTGGCGGCTTCTCTTTCGACGACGACCTCAATGAACTCAGCGTGGTTGGAACGACGACGAGTCGTATTCTTACCTTCTCGGCCGGAGTTCTGTTTATTCGCGGGGACGCGAACTTTGATCAGCGCGTCAATCTCGCCGATCCGATCGAGGTGTTGAACTTCCTGCTGTCGATCGAACCGCTCGGCGTTTGTCCCGTCGCATACGACGCCAACGACGACGAGGAGATCGATTTCTTAGACGCCTTCTTATTACTCGGTTATCTCTTTCAGGCCATGGCGCCGCCTCCGGCTCCATTCCCCGGGCCCGGAATCGACAGCACATTGGGTCCGCTCGACTGCCTAGGACAGTAGCGCACGATCTAAAGGAGCGAACAACCGTCGAGTTGTGGTTGTTGATGGGCGCGAAGAGAACCGCCAGAGAGTGTCGTAATGGCCGCAGGTCAGAGTTCCTCGGCCTCAGCCTGAGTGGCTTGAGAAAGGCTACTAACGCAGTACCTTGACCGCGCGAATCGGCCGCACCCCGACGTGATAGAACGGTGCGTTCTTTTTGAGCTTTCCCCCTCGAGCTGAACGCGCCTGATAGGCGTGCGAGTTATAAGCGCCTCCGTAGATCCATCGTTCCTCTTCATTCGGACCGTCGCCACACCACTCCCAAACATTCCCGATCGTGTCATGGAGCCCGTAGCCGTTGGCGCGGTATCGACCGACGGGGGCGGTGACGAGGAAGCCGTCTTCGAGTTCTTCGACAAACTTCCAAGAGGCTTTGGGTTTGAGCTGAAGCGCACTCTGATCGGCGAGATTGCCGGCGACCTGGGGATAGCCGAGTGATTCCTGCGACCCGCCCGTCCACCAAGCCGTGGTCGTTCCTCCTCGACCCGCGTACTCGAGTTGGTCGAGAGTCGGCAGCTCGAGGTCGAGCCCCGCGAGGTAGCGTCTGAAGTCGACCCAGGCGAGCGTTTCAACCGGGTGCAGACCTCGGGCCGAAATCGGTTCCCCTGAGTAGGTGCTGGTCCAAGAGCTCGGATCAAAACCGAAGCAGCGCTTCCACTGATCTTGAGTGAGCTCGTACTTTGAGATGTAAAACGGGGGGATTTCGGCGACGTGAAGCATTTCGAGATACTGCTGCTGATCTTCGATTTGCGCTTGTGGGTCGTAATTGATCGCGTCGGGATTTTCCTTTTGTGCTCCGAGGGTTACCTCACCTCCCGGAACGAGGACAAAGACGAGTCCCGATCGTTCGGTCGGGACGAGAGCCCCGGGAATACCATCGGGTCGATCCCCGCTGAGGACATGCCAAAACTCCCATAAGCCAGTCTTGGGATTTTCGCCGAGCGGTATGAGCCCGTGGGTGGGTTCGATCTGAAACCCGTATTTGGGGGACGCGGCGATTGCTTGCACCGCCTCTTGCCACATCCGATTCGCTTCGGGGGATTGCGTCAGTTCGCGCTCTCGCTTGAGGAGCCGGTGGCGACGTTCGAGGATCGCTCGGGTTCCGTCCCCTTCGCGTTCATACTCCTTCCAAACCCGTTCGAGCTCGAGAAAGGTAGGCGACGGCTTTTGCTCTTCGCGCCGGCGAAAACGGTTGAGTCTTCCCTCGATCTCCTCGGCTCGTGCGAGGGTGGGGGGAATCGCCTGTTCGATTTCAAGCGCTGACGCCTCCTCTTCGCCGTCGAGAATACGGTGAGCGAAGTTTTGAACTTGGGTCATCTCTCCCAAGCTCGCGGCGAGTTCGAGCTTGGTGTTGAGCTTGCGAATCTGCGCGTTCTGGTAGGCGATCACTGCCGCCGTAATGAGGGCGGCGAAGAAGACGACTCCCACCGCGCTGAC
>CAYZYD010000249.1:0-6429 GCA_964482505.1 uncultured Planctomycetia bacterium
CCCGTCTCCTCGTGCGACCACAAGCTTTCAAACTTGAGCTGGTCGTGCAGTTTGTCCAGAAGAGGGATGATCTCACCGCGCAAAATAAGGAGCCGCGACCCGAGTCGGCGCCATTCCTCCTCGAGTTCGAAGAGGCAATCATTGACGAACTGGAGGTGCGCCGCGTCGTGTTCTTCGGCCTCATAGACGCAGGGCTCGTAGACGTAGAGACCGAGCACCGGACCGCGCTGGGCGGCTTGCGCGAGCGGTTCGTGATCACGAATTCGAAGGTCGCGTTTGTACCAGACCAGACTGAGCGTCACAGTTAGGTGCGCTCCTTGAAGGCGGCGAGGGCCCGCTCGCGCGCCTCTTTGAGGTCGACCATCGGTCTGGGATAGTCGATCTCTTCCCGAAACAGCGATTCCGATGCGAAGGGATCATGGATCTCTTTGCCGCCCAGCGATTCGAGTTCGGGACAGTACTTGCGGATAAATTCGCCCTCAGGGTCAAACTTCTTACTCTGCGAGACCGGGTTGAAGATGCGAAAGTAGGGGGCGGCGTCGGTTCCGGTCGAAGCGCTCCATTGCCAACCACCGTTGTTGCTCGCCAAATCGCCGTCGACAAGGTGCTGCATAAAGTACCTTTCGCCTCGACGCCAATCGATTAAGAGCTGCTTGGTCAGAAACATCGCGACGATCATGCGGAGTCGGTTGTGCATCCAGCCCGTCTGATTGAGTTGCCGCATCCCCGCGTCGACGATCGGGATCCCGGTCCGACCTTCCGACCAACGCTCAAAATCATCATCGCTCTCCCGCCACGGGACCGACTCGTACTCGGGCCGGAAGGCGCGATAGCGACAGACACGTGGGTAGTGGAAGAGCACATGCCGGTAGAACTCACGCCAGATAATTTCGCTGATCCATATTTGGGCCCCCTGGTTCCCCGTGTCGAGTTTGCCGTCGTTCGCTTCGAGCGCGGCGGCGAGGCACTGACGCGGTGAAATCACCCCGCAGGAGAGGTAGGGGGAGAGAGTGCTGGTGCCGTCGAGCGCGGGGAAGTCGCGATCGTGGTCGTAATTCTCGAGTCCACGTTCGATGAAACGCTTGAGCCGGCGCTTCGCTTCCTTTTCTCCCGCGGGCCAGAGATCCTGAGAAACCCCGGACTCTCCGAACCGATCAAGTTGGGTCTCGACTTGCGGAGGCTTGACCTCGTCTCCCGACTTGCGCGGCGCTTTGGCGACTTCGGGAATCCCGCGCTCCTTGAGAATCGAGTAAAAGCGTTTCTTAAACGGTGTGAAGACCGTGTAGGGACCTCCTGTGGTCGTTCGCAAGTCGGGGTCGTCGGGGGCGAGTAACACCTGGTCGTCAAAGCTGTAGACAACGACATTCGCTTTGAGCAGCGCCGCTTCGGCTTGGGTATCGCGGCGACGCTCATTGACCTCGTACTCGCGATTCCAATAGACGCGCTTTGCCTCCACCTCCTTCGCCACTCGAACCAACTCCGCGGGGATATCCTCAAACCGGTCGACGGTTCGCACGATGAGTCGAAGGCCCTTCTGCCCGAGATCGCTCGCGAGCGCCTGGACCTGCGAAAGCACAAACTCGACCTTTGGAGCTCCCCAATCGTGTTCCGCCCACTGCTCCGGCGTCACGAAGTAGACCCCGGTGACCGCCTCCTCCTCTGAAGCTTCGACGAGCGCCGTATTGTCGGTTAGGCGGAGATCGCTGCGAAACCAGACGAGTGCGCTCATGAAGAAGATCCTCTCAGAGTTTTCGGAAGAGTCGACGCGCTCGAGCTCTCGCTCGTAGCCAAGTCGCGATCAGAAAGTCGATGCCCAAGGTCGCCACCTTCGCGATCGTGGCGGGCACGGTTTCGGTCAGCAGAAACGACCCGCAGAACGCTCAATTCGACGAGATCCGCTCCGGCTGCAGCGTCGCTGGAAGATTGCTGCCTATTCGAACCAAGAGCGGGACAACTTATCACAGGTCGGGTCGCGCAGGCACCGGACTCGCCGGCCGCAAGCAGAATGACTTTTGGGGTGGGCTAGATTCTGGACCAATCCCTACCGCGAAGCTCGCGCTTTCAATTATATTGCTGACTCGCTCGAACTCGGGCAGACCAACTGAAGGGCTCTCATGACTCAATCGACCGATTCACCGTTTCCCGTCGATCCTCCCCCCGAGACTGCGGCGCCCAAGCCGCAGGCTCCCGCCGACCCAAGTGAAGACCACGCGCTCGCGGTCTCGCGCCGTTCTTTCATGAAGGGCGCCGGCCTCACTATGGCCGCCGTCAGCATCGCGGGACCGGCTGGGGCGTCCCAAACTCAGCAGAAGGCGCCGCCGCTGCGCGTCGTCGGTCCCAACGCCGTCGCCGTCAACCTCCAGATCAACGGCAAGAGCCAGAAAGTCGAAGTCGAACCCGGCGCGACCCTCCTCAACACGATTCGCGACCGAGTTGGTTTGACGGGTTCAAAGCGCGTCTGCGATCGCGGCTCCTGCGGAGCTTGCACCATGCTCGTCGACGGCGAACCGATCAACTCGTGCAGTTATCTCGCCGTAGACGCGGAGAACAAATCGATCACCACCGTTGAGGGGTTCGCCAAGGGTGACGAGCTTTCAAAGCTCCAAGCCGCCTTTGTCGAATGCGACGCACTGCAGTGCGGCTTCTGCACCCCAGGGATGGTTGTCGCTTGCGAAGCATTGATTCAGAAGAATTCCAAGCCGTCGCGCTCTGAAGTCGCCCAAGGCATCGCGGGCAATCTCTGCCGGTGCGGAACCTATCAAAACATCTTTGAAGCGGTCGCGCTCGCGACCGGTCAAGCCAACCGGCGCCCCGAGGCCCCGGTCCTCAAACCGGCTGCGGCAGAAGGAGGTCAGCGTGCAAAATTCTGATGAAGTCTCGCTGCGCCTCGGCTTCGGTAAGCAGTTAGAGAGAAAAAACGTCGAGCTCTTCGAGGGAGATATCCCTCCCTACCAGCCCGACGACGACCTCTCGGTGGTCGGCAAGACACACCCGCGCCTCGACGGCGTGGCGAAGGTGACGGGACGAGCTCGCTACGCTTACGACCAGCAGCCTCAGGGGCTTCTCTACGGACGCATTCTGCGCTGCCCGCATCCCAATGCGGACGTCAAGAGCGTCGACTTGAAGGAAGCGCTCGCGATGCCCGGAGTGCGCGCCGCGATCTCCTTCCCCGAAGTCTTTGAGACCCGATCGGTTCGCTTCGCCTGGGAGGGCGTGGCGGCGGTCGCCGCGGTGACCGAAGCGCAAGCCAACGCCGCGCTCGAGAAGATCAAGGTCGAGTACGAGGTTCGACCCTTCTGCGTCACCCGCGAGGATTCGATGAAGCCCGGCGCGCCGCAAGTCGGCCGTGGGGATCAGCAAAACGTGGTCGAGTCGCGACCGCGCCGCCGGCGTCGACGCGGCCCGAGCCGGGAAGAGGTGATGCAAGAGATCGCTTCGGCCGATCACACGATCGAAGGCGTGTTCGAAACCCAAGTCCACACTCATAGCCCGCTCGAAACGCACGGCGCTACGTGTGAGTGGAAAGAGGAACAGCTGATCTGCTACGCCTCCACGCAGGCGACCTTTGGCGTGCAGCAAGAGTATCTGCGGCGGGGTGATTCAGATAACGTCCGCGTCTTTTGCGAATACGTCGGGGGCGGGTTCGGCTCAAAATTCTCGGCGGGGCGTGAAGGGGTGGCCGGCGCGCTTCTCGCCAAGAAGGCCGGCGCTCCTGTCAAGCTGATGCTCGACCGTCGCGAAGAGCACACTTCGACCGGCAACCGACCGGACTCGCTTCAGAAGATTCAGATGGGGCTCAACCGAGACGGCAAAGTGGTCGGCTACGCCTCGCAAGTCTGGGGGACCCCGGGACCCGGGGTCCGCGGCGCCGGGGCCCACAACGATGTCATCTACAACTTGGGTAAGACTCACAAGCAGGAGTTCGGGGTGCGGACCAATTGCGGAGGCGCTCGAGCGCTGCGCGCGCCGGCCTGGCCGCAGGGGGTTTTTGCGCTCGAACAGATGATGGACATGGCGGCGGAGAAGATCGATAAGGACCCGATCGAATTCCGCAAGCAGAATGACTTCCATCCGATTCGCCCGACCGAGTACGACATCGCGCGGGTAAAGAGCGGTTGGGACCAAAAGCGCAACGCCAAGGCGGGCAAAAGCTCGGGGCCGATCAAGACGGGACTCGGGGTCGGCAGCTCGATCTGGTTTCAAGCGGGTGGCCCGCGCGCGGCTGTCAAAGTCCGGATTTATCGCAACGGCAAAGTCGAGGTGCGAAACGGAGCTCAGGACATCGGCACTGGGACTCGCACGATCATGGGACAAGTGGTCGCAGAAGAGCTCGGCCTCACGCTCAAGGAAGTGACAACTTTTATCGGTGATACCAACGATCCCCCCGGGCCCGGGAGCGGTGGATCGACCACCTCGCCGACGATCACTCCGGCCGCTCGCCTCGCCGCGTTTCGGGCCAAGGAAGAACTCCTCGAACTTGTGGCAGAAGAGACCGGCATTCCCGCGTCGAGCCTCGAACTCGACCGCGGTCGAGTCGTCAAAGATACCGAGCCGATGATGTCTTTCGCCGAAGCGTGCGGTCTGATGATCGAAGATTCGATCGAAGTCACCGAGAAGCGCCGGCGCAACACCGAGGGCTTTTCGGGAACGAATGCGGGGGTTCAGGTCGCAGAAGTCGAGGTCGACACCGAGACCGGAGAGGTCCGGGTCAAGCGCGTCACCGCGGTTGCGGACGCCGGACAGATCATCAATCCCAAGCTCGCTGAAAGCCAGGTTCGGGGTGGAGTGATTCAGGGCGTGAGCTACGCGCTCTTCGAACGCCGTATCATGGACCGACAAGAGGGCCGCATGGTCAATGCCGATCTTGAGAACTACAAGATTGTCGGCGCCGTCGACTGCCCCGAGATCGACGTAACGCTGCTCGACGTCGTCAATGGAATCAATAATACGAATGTGATGGGGCTCGGTGAGCCCCCGATCGTGGCGACCGCAGCCGCGGTCGCAAACGCGGTCTACAACGCGATCGGGGTTCGCATCACCTCGCTTCCGATTACGCCGCGCAAGGTTCTCGAAGCGCTCGCTCGCCAAGGAGGTTCGCGATGAAGCCCTTTGATATGGTCCTTCCCCGTAACCTCGCCGAGGCGAGCGGGGCGAGTCGAACCAGCTTTAAAGAATCGAAGATGCTCGCGGGCGGCACCGATCTTCTCGGTGAGCTCAAGGAGGAAACCCAGACGCCGAAGCGCCTGATCAATCTCAAGACGCTGACCGATCTCAACGGAATCCGCGTCGAGTCGGACGGCTTGAGCCTCGGAGCACTCACGTCGCTCGCTCGAATTGCTGACCATCCCGAAATCGTCGAGAACTACCCAGCTCTTCGCACTACGATCCTCAAGACGGCGACTCCACAACTGCGCAACGTCGGTACCCTCGGCGGCAACCTCTGCCAACGCGTACGCTGCTGGTACTACCGCGACGCGACCTATCCTTGTCGCAAGAAGGGGGGGGCGCTCTGTTATGCTCAGCGCGGCGAAAACGAATACCACTCGATCTTCGATAATCAGGTCTGCTGTGCGCCGCACCCGTCGAACACCGCCCCGGTGCTGATCGCTTACGATGCCGAGGTCGAGATCTCGGGCAAGTCGGGCTCGCGCCGGATACCGCTCGAAGATTTCTTTGTCGGTCCTGAAACCAACGTCCAAGCCGAGAACGTGCTCGAGCCCGACGAGGTGCTCACTCGCGTCTTCCTCAAGCGTAGTACGGCGTCGCGCCCCACGGCGTATATCGAGGCGCGCGAAAAGCAGTCGTTTGATTGGGCGCTCTGCGGGGCCACGGTCTCCCTCCGCTTTGACGCTAAGAAGGTCGCCGACGCACGTATCGTTCTTTCAGCGGTCGCGCCGACTCCGAAGCGGCGTCGTGACCTTGAGAAGATGCTCATCGGTAAAGAATTGACGGACAAACTTCTGACCGAAGTCGCTCAACGCGCGGTATGGAGCGCGACTCCGCTCGAACACAACGAGTACAAATTGACGCTGGTCAAGACGACGCTCAAGCGCGCTCTCAACGAAGTCCGGAAGGGGTAACTAGAGTGGCTGACCAAGAACGCAAAGTGACGGTTGACGAAGAGTTTCTCCCCCGCGATGTCTGTCCCTGTCTGCGGACCAAAACGCTGAACCTCAACTCAGAGCACCGACGGACACCCTTTGAAGACCGCTTTACCGCCGATACGGCGATCTTTCACTGTCTCATCACCATGGCCGAGCACGGCCCCGATGAAGACGATGTCTTGCCCGAGTCGTGTCGACCCGCGCGAGCGTGTCACCGCGCCAATCTGACCTAGCCCGCATTGTTCATGAGCCCGCTACTGCGAAGTCGTCAGGCGTCCGCTCGCGGCGTCAGAGGGACCGATACGATCCTCAGGCGACCTTTTAG
>CAYZYD010000250.1:0-6411 GCA_964482505.1 uncultured Planctomycetia bacterium
CCGAAAGTAGGATCGAAAGAGCGACGCGCAGCTTGAGCGGAGCCGCTTGTCCCGCAAGCAGCGGAGCGGAGAGAAAGGTCCCGGTGAGGCGGAGAAAGACGATCAGAAACGCTCCCATCGCCTCAAGAGCTGGTTCGAGGAAACCCTCCACGGTTAACCGACGACTCTCAAGAAATCGAGGTTCATCAGAGTCTCGCGCGTGTAGGTAACCACCCAGCGAAGTAGCGTGGGCAAAAGCAAGAGAAGCGTCGCGATCACCGCGAGGATCTTGGGGATAAAGCTCAACGTCTGCTCTTGGATCTGGGTCATCGCCTGAAACATGCTCACGAGAAGCCCCACCACCAGGCCGACCGCAAGCAGCGGTAACGAGAGTTTGAGGGTGACGATCAAGGCGGCTTGAAAGACGTCGATTACTCGGTCGAGCTCATGGGTTGGCATCAATCTCTCCCTCAGAAACTACGCGCGAGTTGCACGACGACGATCTCCCAACCGTCGACCAAGACAAACACCAAGACCTTGAAGGGCAGAGAGATCAGCACGGGGGGTAGGACGAGCATCCCCATCGAGATTAAGGTCGAGGCGACGATGAGATCGATCACCACGAAGGGGAGATAGATCATGAACCCCATCTGGAACGCGCGCTTGAGCTCAGACAGCACAAAGGCCGAAGTCAACGTGGCGAGCGGTACTTGGGCCAACGTGAGTCCCTCTTCCGAATCGATCTCCTCCCCGGGAACCGACAGACTGATCATGACGTCGAGGGCGTCTTTATCGACTTGGCTCCACATGAATGCTCGCATGTGCGCGGTCGCGCGTTGGACCGCTTCGGCATCCGATATCTCCAAATCGAGATAGGGCTCGAGACTCTCGGCCTGGATCTTCTCGATCGTCGGACTCATGACAAAGTAGGTGAGAATCAGACCGAGCCCGAGAATGATCTGGTTGGGGGGCACTTCTTGCAGACTCAACGCGCGCCTGACAAAACCGAGTACGATGATGATTCGCGTAAAGGCGGTGGTGAGGAGCAGAATCGCGGGAGCCACGGTGAGAACGGTGAGCAGCGCGAGTATCTTGAGCGAGACGGTGAGGTTTCCCGGACCGAGGGGATCAAAATCTTGAAGCCCCGAACTCTGCGCCCCGAGTGAGCCGCTGAGAGTCATGAGCAGGGCCAACGTGGTGACCGAGACTCGTTGAGCGCGACTCATGCTGGCTCCTCTCCGGTAGCGGGATCGGATCGCCGCAAGCTGTCGATGACACCGGAGAGCCGGCCGATCTCATTTCGAAAGCTCACCGGGTTTTCGGCCGTGCTCAAACCGAGTTCGGCTTGGTCGCGACTCGCCTCTTCGAGCGACTCCTTAAACTCGGGTTTCTCGAGGAATGGTACGACCTCTTGGGGAGATTCGAGATCGAGGAGATGGGTTATCTGCTCTCCGGTCAGTCCGATCACCACCATTCGGGAACCGACTCGAACTACGCAGATATGCGCCTTGGGGGCGATTTGGGTCCGAGCCACGAGTTCGACGAGGCCGGAACGACCCAATCCCGAAGCGGGTTTGAGGCGCTTCAATACAAAATAGAGAGTTCCAAAGAGTGCGAGTAAGAAGAGGAGATAGGCCGATCGAGAGAGCCAGTTCGTTTCAGAGCTTGAACTCGCTTCGGAACCCGGCTCGTCGCGTGATTGACCCGGAGATTCGAGCCAATCTTTGAGCGGGACAGTTTCGTCGACACGGGGGCGGGCCGGTTTTGCATCGCTCGATTGTGCATAGCCGGCGGTGGTCAACCAACCGAGGGCTAGTAGCCCGATAAGCATCCTGGTAACGCATCCTTGCGCCTGCATGTTGATGGTCCCCCCTCGGAGACGTTGCTCTTCATCCTTGAACGAGCTTGGCAGTTGTCATGTCATCAGGCGGGCGGCCAGACGATTATTGGGAGAGGATCGCCTCCTCCGGACTGTAGATCTCGGTAATCCGAATGCAGAAATTTTCGTTGAGAACGAGCACTTCACCCCGCGCGATCACCTTTTCGTTGACGTATATGTCGAGGGGATCACCGGCAAGTCGCTCGAGTTCGACGACCGAGCCCTGCGCGAGCCGCAAGATGTCTTTGAGATACATCTTCCCTCGCCCGAGCTCGACTTTGACTTTCATATTGACGTCGCGAAGCAGCGAGAGGTTCTGCGACAGCATGTCGCCACCTCCCTGCAATTCTGGCGGGATTTCACCCGACGCCGGGATCTCGCCGTCAGATCCGAGAGCCGTGCCGGCAAAAATTTGATCGTAGCCAACCACGGCTTCGGAGAGCATGCGATCGATCGTATCCTGATCGATCTCAATCTTCCCGCCTCCCAAACCGAGCTCGCGGCGGATGTCCTCTTCCGAATCCATCGAGATCGACTCGCCGGACGAACTCGGCTCGCTCTGATCTTCGCTCGATGAGACTGAAACTTCGCTTTCAGCCGTCTCGGCCGGCTCAGGACTATCGCCCCCAATATCGGGTATATCGCTGAAGACGTCGGTCGGTTGCTCGGTCACTTCAGACTCTGCCGCAGCTTCACCCTCCCGACTTTCGGGCGTGGGGTCGCTTTCAGCTTCGGGCTCGCCAGCGGGAGAGGGCTCTTCGGACGCTTCCAGCTCGGAAGCTAGAGGCTCTTCCGAATTGGATCCGTGAAGCTCTGGCGCCTCAGACTCCGGCTGTTCGTCAGGGTTTCTGTCGTCGCCTTCGGCCATCAAATCGTCCTATCAAATCTTGCGGGGCAGGAAGTTCTCGACAAACACCTTACGGATCCGGTGCTGCCCATCCCTGTTAGTACCGCGAAATACTTCCATCTCGTCGCGCAAAAAGAGAAGCAACCGTTCCTCGAGTTTCATCCGAGTCTCGTTGTTCTTGATCGCAGCCGCGCCTTGTTGAGCGAGAAACTTCTTGGTCATATTTCGAAACTCGTCCTTTACGAGCTCAAAAGTATCGCCGTACTCTTCGTTGAGTGTCTCGAGCTCTTTGTAGATCTGGCGATCGAGCCACACCGTCAAGTCGACTTCGAAGCGACGATCCTCGCGCGGACCCGTGGCCGTGCCGTCGTAAACGGAGATCTTCTCGATCACGAGTCGACCCGAATTGCCGTAGACCTCCTCCGGCGACGATTGCGGTTTTTGGTTTTCGGCCGCGGCCGCACTATTCGGCGACTGAATCTTCTCGAAGACAAACAGGAGGATCACCGCTTCGACGAGAAGCAGGGCTCCGACGATGATGAACCCGATCCTCGGCAGCTTGGGTTTGCGCGAAGCTGCCTTCTCCTCCTCTTCCTCACCCACGACTTGTTCTGCCTCGAGATCGATATCTGCCACGTCTAGGCTCCTACGATTGTTTCAAGTCCATGGCTGCCGCTTCCGGCGTCACCTGAATCGTGACTCGGTCGAGTCGCAGTCGGTCGTCGCGATCGAGAAGCGAGATCCCGGGGAGGCGATCGTTTGCCCCACGACTTGAGACTTCGATGCGGCCTCGCCGGATTCCCGGACGATCGGTCGAGCCGACCGTCATGTACTCCTTCACGACCTTGGCTCGGGCAAAGGCGAGCCAGTCGTGGTCGCCAAATTCACTCGAAGCGGGCAGCACCGAGGGGTTGGCGTGACCGATCACGCGAATCCAGTTTGGCATGCCGACGAGTCGATCTTTGATGTCGTCCAAGATCTCTCGGGCACCATCTTTGAGTTGGGACGAGTGTTCGTCAAAGAGAACGCGACCCGCGATGCTGATGTAGAGGTTGTTGTCGATTCGAACCACATCGGCATAACGCCCGAAGGGATGCTCGATCTCGATCCGAGTCTTTCCCTCCTTACCCTCCTTCTGATCGGGAAGGTCGAGGGCGAGCTCTGAAAGCATATTGATGACGTCTGAGAGCTCTTCGACGTGGTACCCGGTCGTCGGCGCCGAGATTGTCCAGTAGGTCCGGAAAGACTTGAACAACTCATAGATCTTTTGGGTTTTGATCTCAGAGATCGAGAAGAGCAGGATGAAGAAGGTGAGCAGCAGCGACATCAGATCACCAAAGGTGACCATCCACTCGGGCGCTCCCTCGGGGGCCTTCTTCTTCTTGCGGCTCATCAGCTGCCTCGCTCATTGGGCGGAAGATAGAGTTCGAGTTTCTGCTCGACGACCTTCGGGTTGTCGCCCGACTGAATCGAGATCACGCCCTCGCGCACAATGTTCATCCGCATCAACTCTTGGTCGCTACGCGCCTCCAACTTATCTGCGATCGGCAGCGCGACGAGATTGGCGAGCAGTGCTCCGTAGAGGGTCGTGAGCAAGGCGACGGCCATGTTCGGAGCGATTTGATCGGGGTCCTCGAGATTGCTCAACATGAGGATTAGTCCGATCAGAGTGCCGATCATGCCGAAGGCGGGAGCGTACTTGCCGAGCAACTCAAAGATGTGCTTACCGCGGCCGTGTCGTTCAGCGAGCGAATCGATCTCTCGAGTCAGGGTATTGTCGATCTCCTCGGGGTCGTTGCCGTCGACGGCTAGCTGAATCCCACGGCTCAAGAAGGGATCCTCAATCTCTTGCATCACGCCCTCGAGCGCGAGGATCCCATCCCGGCGAGCGATCTCGCCATAACGAACCATGTCGCGAATCAGCGGCGAGATATTGTCTTTGCCCGAGAAGATCGCCTTCATCAGGACTTTGGGGGCGATGACGACGTTCTTCATCGTCAGGCTCATCAAGACCGCCCCACTCCCCCCACCGATGACGATGAAGACCGAAGGGATGTCGATGAATGCATTCACCGATTCGGCCACCGAGGCGCCGACCAGTCCCAATCCCAAAAGAAAACCAATGATCGTCATGAGATCCATGGACGATTCATCCTCTTCTTCTCAGACGACTTCCTCCCTGAAGCGCGTCCACTAGCGAGCTCACTCCATCGAGAAGGCTCGCAACCTCTTGCTGTAATCGACGACTCTCTCGACGATTTCGTCGGGGTGCTCCGTCACCACGAGTCGCTCACCGTTTAGGAGCGTTACTACCGTATCGGGCGTTTCTTCTAGGAACTTGATTAGATCCACGTTGACGAGGAACTCTTTCCCGTTGAGTCGCGTGAGTCTGATCAACGCCCACCTCGTATCTAAATCAAGTTGACGAGCTCTTGCAGCATCTCGTCCGACACCGTGATCGTCCGGGCATTCGCCTGGAAGGCTCGCTGTCCGATGATCAGATCGGTGAATTGCGCGGCTAAGTCGACGTTAGACTCCTCGAGGACTCCACTCCTGAGAATGCCGCGGCCAAAGGTGCCGGGGACGCCAATCTGGGCGATCCCCGAATTGGTCGAGACTCGGTACATGCTGTCCCCGGTCTCCTCGAGGCCATTCGGATTGGCAAAGCGAGCAATCGGAATCTGTGCGAGCACCCGGGTGAGGCCGTTTGAAAAGACCCCCGTCACCAGACCGTCGTCACCGATCGAGAACTCGCGCAACGTGCCGGCTTCAAAGCCGTCCTGGTCGCGGAGTTGAACTTCAGACTGTGTGGTCGCAAATTGCGTCAGTCGAGAAAAGTCGAGCGCGAAATTGAACGGGGTTTCAACTCCGCCCCCCACCTCGGGGGTCGAATCGAGATTGATTGAAACGATTTCATCGGGAAGACCGGTCGTGATGAACTGACCGTTTTCGTCGAAAGTGATCGTGCCGGTGCCCGCGATTCGGTCGAGATCTGAGTCGTCGGCACTCTCGGCAAAGTAGCGCCACGTGTTGGGTCCGTTGGCGCTCGAACCTTCGTAGACAAAGGTGAGGTTGACGAGTCGCGGCGAACCGAGCGAATCGTAGGCGGTCACCGTCATCGTCGTCGACTCCCCACTAGCGGTGACGACGGGCGGATTGTCGAAGAGTGGAATGCGACTCGCGCCCGACTCGATCTCGATTTGAGAGAGGCCGTTGGCGGTGCCGCTGTTGCCCGCGAGCTCGATCGTGCCCGTCGGGAGCTCGACCACGTCAAAGGTGGTTCCGGCCACGGGATCTCCACCGGTCGCGGTCGGATACTCGACGGTAAAGCTATCGGTTCCCACGGCGCTGATTCGGGCGCGAGCCGTCCCTGCCGCCGTCGTGTATTCAACGAGCTGACCCGGGCGCAGCCCTTGGTCCACCGGGAAGTTGGTGAAGCTCGTATCCGTGACCGTAAAGGTCGAAATGTCGCCACTCACGGCGGGAGCGGAAACCGTCACCGAAGCTCCGGTGCTATCGATCGAGAGGAGATTCACTTCGTCGCCGAGGGTCACTCCGGCCGGGGCGTGAATGGTGTATTCGTCGCCGATCGCGGGGACGATGCCGAGCGAACTCGTGCCGTCGGTCCGGAAAGTGAGCGTGTCGAGCGGCACTCCGGGCGTCGAAGCGCTCACGCCCGTGATCTCCGCGATCTCCCCCGAAGCCT
>CAYZYD010000251.1:0-6393 GCA_964482505.1 uncultured Planctomycetia bacterium
CCCGCGCGGAATGAGTTTTTCAACGGGCTGCTAGGGCCGAGATTCAATCCGTCTTGAGTTTGCGACCCTTCCCGGCACCGAGCCATCGAGTGCGAGAACAGACTCCAGTCCGGGGCCAGAATCAATCACTGAAATCCTGTGAGCTGGCGATTGGCACTTGGCGAATCCAGTACCTTCGCAATGATGTCGAGCGGACAGTCCTCGTCGAGTCAGTGACGACGGCACCACAAGCGGAATCAACCTCGGTGCACGCCTACCGCCGCCGGTTCCCTCAGGGTCTTCACTAACTCGAACTACTTTAGTTCTTCAGACCCGTCATTCGGCGTCGAGAGGTCTCTTAGGCGACCGCCACTGGATTGCCGAGCCATCCTTCCGAGGAACGTGTTCCCGGCGGTGGGATAGAATCGAGCTTCTCGAGGTACCAATTCGAGCGCGATTCGGTGGGCTGGGAGACCGAAAGATCTGAGAATCAACGACCCCTAGACGATTTCCCACCCTACCGAAATTGCTGGGCAGGATAGTCGACCTGTTTCGATGACGGTCGCTAAGATAAAGCGCGTAGCCCTACGAAAGGTGCTGACCGTATGCGAATGTCCGGATGGAGACTCTATTTCTACCCCCTCGTGCTCCTGGCGGTCCTGTTCTGGCGCTTTTGGCCAGCGTCGACGACCCAGGGTCCCCGGGGGCGCCCGGAACTGGATCTACAAGACCAAGCCCAGCTTCCTAGGCCGGAACCGGCGCAGGAGTCTGAGGACACTTGGCTTCTCGCCTTCGAGGGTTCCTCCCAACTGCTGACGGCTCCCGTCTCGGGAGGGACGCTACGCGCCGACCCGAGCTGGGGACGAAAAGAGCTGCTCCAAACCGCCTTCCCCATGGCGCCTAAGACCCAATTCCCGCCCCCAAGTGCCGACGTCCTTGACCTTCTTGGCCCACACCTCGGTCTCGCGGGAGCAACACTCGTCTACGATGTAAACAGTCCCCAGCGAGGCGAGGCGGATCCGGTGCTGGTGCGACACTGGATCTTGACGCGCGAGGATCGACTACTTGATCAGGTGACCTGCGTCCTCTACCGAGATCGGGAGAGCCGCCTCGTCTATGCCGCGCTTTTTCGCGGGCGGTTTGATACTGGAATTTACAGCCTGGAAAACCCACCCGAGTGGGCCTCCGAAGCCTGGGAAGGGGTTCATTCCGATCCGCTGCTATTCCGGCCAGCGGCCGAAAGTGAGCAGTCAAAGCTCTTACAGAAGTACGGTGGGCAGCGATTTACGGGGCTCGGACCGTAATCTGCCAAAGGCAGCGAACGCTTCTGGAGAGAGTTCCCGGCAGCGCTTATAGTATCAGGCGCGGGCTCTTCATGAGTGTTTCGACTGGACGAACCCCCTCCCCAACTGTCGGTCGCCACGGGACAAAGTTCGAGAGCCGAATCGCCCGCATGATTTTCGTTTGGCTCAGCAAGGTTCCGGTCCCCCCTTCCCTTTCGAGTTTGGAGACAACGATGCGAGCACCGAGAGAATTTTGGTCACGATTCATGCGTCCAACTGCGATGGTCGCCGTTGTTTTAACGACCGCGGGGCTCATGAGCGGGGCCAAGCTTCCCGACCAATTTGAAGTCGGCGTGATCGGAAAGATCAAAAAGCTTGAGGAAGACCGCAAGAGTTTTTCGATACGAGCTCGTGGTCTGAAAAAGACGCGAGTTTTCATCGATTCGAAAACCGAGTTCTTTAAGTTTGAAGTGACTCTGCTGGATAAACTCAAAGACGGTACGGACGTCAATCTGCTGGGTATCCACCAACCGTCGGTGCAGAATGTTCCTTCGCAGTATGTCGCGATCAAGACTATGTACTCAGGCAAGTACTCAGATATTCAACCCCTCCCCGAAAAAGAGGCCAAAGTGAGAGGGCTCGAGTGGCATTCGGGTAGCCTCAAGGATGAAGGCCGCGAAAAGTCGGTGAACGGGAATAAACTGGCCACTAGCCCCAAGACACAGGTCGTCCAGATTTCGACCACCAACGTCAACATGCTCAAAGACAATACCGTGCTCTACGTATTTGGCGTCTATAACAAGAAAGAGGATGGCGAAAAGGAAAACAAGCTAACGGCCAAGAAGATCATCCTCTTCGACCCGAAGTTCAAAAAGGACGAGTACCATTACTATTTCAAACTGGGAGTTGTAAAGCCGAAGACCGATAAGGACGATTCCTTTTAGGGTCAGAACAGTTCTGAACCGTCATCGAAGCATTATAAAATCGCGTAGCGAAGAAGCGATTTGCTCCGGCGGCGGTTCAGGCATCCAAAAGTCGTCCGCACAGCGACTCTTAGTGAGGCTACCCATATCGCTCTTACTGCGCCGGATCGATCGAACAAAGAAACCGGGGTGGGAGTAACCGTGCAGACTTTACGGTCGATCTTACGAATGATCCTTTAATTAGGCTCTTGCCATAGGGTGTTGTATTGGGTCGGGCTACTCAAGACGACCCTTTTCAATTTTCTCGACAAGTGGGTCCCGCATGATTTCGACTCGGTCAGAGTCGGGGTCGTAAACGTGAATATTAGTCAAGAAGGGTGAGTAGATATGCAATGTGATGAGGGGAGTCGTCTCGAGATTTGTGATCTGGTGGATATCTGAATCGTAGGATCCGCAGACGCAACCTTCGTTTAGCTCGGCGGTCGATCGTTGAGTCAACTTTCCGGCTTCAGAACGATCGTATCGAACTTCGGTCGCGGTTCCCTGGAGGACCCGAACTGCACAGGAAGCTCCGCGGTGATCGTGGATCGGGCTCGATTGACCCGTCTTCCAGCAAAGCACGAGGGCGTAGAAGGCCGATCCGTGGGCGACGAGATTGCGTTCGTATCGCTCGTCTGAAAATTTGATGAAATCCCGCACCGAGTCGACCCCAATGCCGGAATGCTCGAGCCGATCCGTCAGCTGATCGAGTGGGATCACCCCATCGGGAAACCGATCGAGCCAGTCGACAAGCGACTTGACTTCAGTAGCCAGTGAAGTTGAATCCACCGAGTTTGCCAACCTCTCGATCTGCGCTGAATCAATGGTTCACCCGACCGATCCCCGAGGGGCGGATAGTTCAGCTGATAAACGAATGAATGACCATATTTCGGCGATGCGCCGTCGGGAGTACCCCGCTGGGTGAGAGCGAGACCAGTGTCTCGCCTGCTAGCGAACGCCCGACGATTTCGCGAGGCGGTCTCTACGTACCTCGTATGATACACGACCTGAGAAGATCCGTCGACGGTAGCGATTGCCTGACCAGCGGAACCCCGCTGTAGTAGTCGAGCGATTGCCTGGGACGTCACTCTGCCCGGCTCGTCGCATGATTCAAAACCGCGTTGCGAGAAGTCGACAAGCGTTCGTATGACGCAGTCAGCGGGCTCCTTACGTCTACCACGATAGAGGCGAGTGATCCCGAGATCGGGCTACGCTCCGCGAGCGGTCAGATTGCGCCAATCAGCTTCACTCATCGCCTCGACCTCAGGATCGACCTTGGCGAGCTCGACTTCGAGGATCTCGAGAAGTTGGCCCAAGAGACTGGGATCCTGACCGCGTACAAGTCGGCTGAATAAGCTCGGCTTGGGAATCGCCGCCAGCAGCCAGGTCTCGGCAGGAAAGACGGTAGCCCCGCCTGTCGATACTTTGCCGGTGACGAGGTAAAAGCGAGAACTCCCTGCCCGAAAAAAGAGGTGTGATCCGGCCTCTCCTTCGACACTGTCGGTCAGCCCTACTCCGACCGATCCGAATGCCTCGACAATACGGTCGAGTATGGGATGGATCTCGCCGCTATCGAGTCGGAATAGAAAGTGATTGCGGTCGGTGCGACTCAATCGGTACTCATCGCCCGCAAGACAGACCAGCGAATCTTGCCCAGGAAGGGCTTAAGATCGCTCGGGTAGAGGTAGGAGGCGTCGATTTCTAGATACCAGCTAGGACCGGCGACCGCCAATCGAGTCACCGGGGTTCCGGCGCGAAATGTCTCAAGTGCGGGAAAACCCTCGATTTGACTTTTCTTGGTGTAATCGAGATCGATCGGTGACTGCTCTTCTCGCCAATTGGACCTCGCCCTCTCGCTGACTTCCGCGGGAGGGAGCGCGACTCGCATCACGATCCGCGCCCCACTCCCGAACGAGTAACGTCGCGTTGAGCACGCTACTGTCTCGCCCGCCAAGCTAACCGAGCTTTCTTCAGCTCCTTCCAAGTAGAGCCTCAGCGCATTGTCATCTCGGGGGAATACCTCGACGAGTTGGCGGAGCTTTTCTCGCTCAGCCTCGCTGCCGACCGCCGCACTTTCGGGAGGGCTATCGTGCTGAAACGAGTCGAGCAGGTCGCGAGCCCGCTTCTCGCGCAAGCGCTTTTCACGAGCTCGCTGTAAAAGTTCGTTTTCGGCTTCGCTCGGCTCGGCCTTGTTTAACGACGGGCGGCTCGGGGAAGGGGACTCTCGCGAATCGATCGCTTCGCCCGAAAGTTCGGCCCGCTGTCCCGTTGAAGGATCCGCAGGACTTGGCGCGTTCGAACAACCCATCGACCCGGCTCCCGTAAACACCCAGAGGGCGAGAAGGGCGAGAGCCCACCTCTTACGGTCTCCCCTCGAGAGAGCGGGCGCGGAGTCGTGGCTGCGGTTGAGAGGGCCCGCGTGGCTGGTTAAACACGGAAGGCGGGATTGCCCCTCGAAACGGAGTTGGGTGCGTGGCATGATCCATTCCTGTCTCAGTCGGCGAGGGCGTATACGACGAGTTGAGTTTGGGCGGTCGTCCCCATCGTGAACTCGTGGGTTACCTGGTTGCAAGAACTCATTCGGTTTCCGTTTGGGTCGCCGGGCCGTCAAATCGGGACGGCGCCAGCGGCGCCTCTCCGCAGTGATCTGTAGAACGTGATTCTGTAGCAGGTGATCGAGAGAAGGTCTTCACGTCGGGTGCCGAAGTCAGAGTCTACCAGGCAAGTAGCAGTCTGCCGGGCGTTGTTTCAAGCACCCAGATATCGCCCGCCAACCGGAGTGGGGGGCCCGGTTCCGCACCCGCTGTGCTTCTTGAAACGGTGCCGATTCCCGCAACTGGGCTCCTTTCGCGAAAGGAGAGTCAGCCTTTGCGAGACCTTAGCTCTCGAAGGCGCCCGGGACTGGGAACTGAATCTCGGGCGGTTTGTCGCCCACACCCTCGACCACAGGTGATCTCGGAAGGACCACTCTAAATGGCCGTCGTCGATATGCATACCCACTTCTTTCCGCCGACCTGGCCCGATTTGGCGGAGCGGTTCGGAACCCCCGATTGGCCCTGGCTCAAACCGATCGACTCTGAGCGTGCAATGGTCATGGTCGGCGACCAGGAATTTCGACCGATCACCTCGGCCTGTTGGGATGTTGGACGTCGTCTCGCCGACATGGATCGCGATGGCATCGACTACCAAGTGATCTGCTCGACACCCGTCCTCTTCGCCTATACGCGCCCAGCCAAGCACGCGGCCGAGTGCGCCAAGATATTCAATGACGCGACCCTCGAGCTGACTGCAGAGTCGAAGGGCCGACTCCTTCCCCTTTGCCAAGTCCCACTCCAAGACATCGACCTCGCCTGTCAGGAACTCTCCCGAGCGATCGAGAGTGGTCACCTTGGAGTGCAGATCGGCAACCACGTCGGGGATCGCGATCTCGACGATGAGGGGCTGCTCACCTTTCTCACCCACGCCGCGCAACTTGGGGCCGCCGTCTTAGTGCACCCGTGGGATATGATGGCACAGGATCGGATGCCGAAGTACATGCTCCCCTGGCTCGTCTCGATGCCGGCCGAGACTCAGCTCTCGATTCTCTCGCTGATCTTATCGGGAGCGTTTGAACGGCTTCCCCGCGAGCTGCGAATCTGCTTTGTCCATGGTGGAGGAAGCTTCGCCTATCTCCTCGGACGAGTTGAAAATGCCTGGAAGTATCGAGACATCGTTCGCGAAGATTGCCCCAAGCCTCCGTCGAGTTACGTCGACCGATTCTATGTTGACTCCGCGATCTTCGACGAACGGTCGCTTCGTCTGCTCGTCGAAGTCATGGGGCCCGATCGAGTCGTGCTCGGCTCCGACTATCCCTTCCCGCTTGGAGAGCAGCGTGTCGGGACTCTGGTACGCGAGTGTGATTTTCTCTCCGAAGTCGAGAAGTCGAAGATCCTCGAATCGAACCCGCTCGCTTGGCTCAACTGGTCGCCGCCCGCATGACCCGTACTATGCTCGAGCGTACAAACTGGTTCGAACCACAGCGGCCCGAAGGTCGCCTCTGGTCGATCCGTCAGGTCGCGGAGGCTTTAAGGCGTCTCGCTACGCGGTTCATGAACGATGCGGTGCGTGCAGAATCCCCCTAGCAGCCCGTTGAAAAACTCATTCCGCGCGGGAGGCCGAGCTTCCTTCGC
>CAYZYD010000252.1:0-6346 GCA_964482505.1 uncultured Planctomycetia bacterium
TATGGCCAATACGCCTTCGGTTCGCCCGAGGCACTGGGCTCGAATTCTCGACCTTCCGCATCGAAAGCAGTTTTTCTACGGGCTGCTAGGATTTCCGCACTCATGTCACGCGATTAGGCGACGGTACTGTCACGACGAGGTGCGCGCCGATCGGGCCAGCAGCCCGCCCGCAAAGTCGCAGCGGTTTGGGCCGGAAGTCTTGGGGCGAGTGAACCACGGTGCACCGCGCGCCCCCAACCTCACCCGTCTCAAGTCGAAAGCAACCCGGGCGTATTGCTATCAGAGAGAGTGCAGGAAACGTATCAACGCCTCGCGATCGGTTCGGGGCAATTGGCGGAATCGCTCGCGCGAAGCTTCCGCCTCTCCGCCGTGCCAGAGCACGGCTTCGGTCAAATTGCGCGCCCGCCCGTCGTGAAGATATCGCGTGTGCCCACTCACGACCGGGACGAGGCCGATTCCCCAAAGAGGCGGTGTGCGCCATTCCTGTGGCGCCGCCTCTCCATCTCGCTTTTCGTCGGTGAGATCGGGACCGAGGTCGTGGAGTAGTAGGTCGGTATAGGGATGGAAAGTCGCGTGTTCGTAGCTCGGGGTTACGGCTTGAGCGCCGGTCTTGAGAGTCGGTACGTGGCAATTGGCGCAGCCGATTTCGTCAAAGAGAACTCTGCCTCGCTTGACTTGAGGCGAGTCCGGGAAGCGCTGAGCGGGCACGGCTAGGGTGAGACTGTAGAACGTCACGCGGCCCAGCTTATGGTCTGAGATTTCCGGCTCGCCTCCCGACTCGAACTGGATAGAAGATCGTTGAAGACTCGTGAGATCTTCCTCGGGAAATATGGTCGACGTGATACCGATATCGCCACGAAAGGCGGCTGCGACTTGATCTTCTACGTTCGCTTCGGTCGCCTTCCAACCAAATCGGCCCGGCTGGCGCTCGTTTGTTCGACGAGAGTGCACCCAGTGAATGCGTCCCGAGATACCGTCGCCGTTTGAGTCATCGGGATCGGCGAGCGACTGGAGCGTTGAAACCGGGACGGCTTCGAGAAGACCCAGCCCCACGAGTTGGGGGGCGACGCGAGGGCCGAGCGCGAGTCCATCGAGATCCCCGTATCTCGGTTGTGCAACTCGGTAGTGGGGCCGCACGAGCTCGTAACATTCGCCGTCGCCGAATTGACCGAGACGACGTCGATACCGGATATCGATGGATCCTTCGGGAGTCGCTCCGAGAATCGACTTGTCCTGTAGCTGACCGCCATACAGCGGATGCTCCCGGTCGGGTCCTGCCGAGTCGAAGACCCCGAGCCTCAGGAGCAACCCCTCGGCGAACGGGTGCTGGTCCCGATACTGAAACTCAGCGGGATCGAGCGGGGGGCGGCCGCGACCGTCGCGTAGATGGCAGCTACTGCACGATCGAGCGTTGAAGAGCGGGCCGAGCCCGTCGCGGCCCGCGGCGCTAGCGGGCGCTGTCACCCAGTTATCTTTGAAGAAGGCATTGCCGACGGCAAAAGCGCGGCGCTCCTTTGCCGTCAAGGTTCGAGCAGGGAAGCTAAAGGCGTTGAGGCCGGCGTCGTCGACGGTCGCGGGCCCCCCCAATTGGCACGGGCGCGGGGCGGGCGTCTCCTCGGGCGGAGAAAACTCGGGTCGATCGATGCCCTGGGATCTCCCCGCGAACAGAGCGAGTACGATAGCTAACACTTTCGTCCGCAAGTTAACCTCCGGGCTTGAGCGCGATTTCAAATCCGAGCGTCAACCCGAGCCCGGCGAGGAGATCACTCTGGGTCTCGAGCGCTTCGAGCGCTTCGAGCACCGACTTTCTCTCTCGAGAATCGTCGCTCGCCCGGATCGCTTGATCGAACGGCTTTGACATCGCTTTAATCTTGGCGAGCGATTTCTCGAGCTGAGCTTCGAGCGCGCGGGCGAGTTCGGGCTTCGCCGCCATCGCAAGCTCCTTGAGCCCCGGGCCGGCGAGACCGAATCCGCGCCCGTAGTATACGAGCGTGATCCCGCGTTGATTCGCTTCGAAATCTAGGTGGGTCGTATCGCTAAAGCAGCTGTGCTCTTCCTCTTGGTCTCGAGTTTCATATGCGACCGCAAGCCGTTCCCCCGCCATTTCAAATCCGCTCAAAACCGTGATCCCGGTCAGGATCTTTCTGAGGCCTGCTTCAGGGCTCTCCTGCTCGAACTTGCGTCGGTAGTTATCTTGACCCGGCGCCCAAGCAGCTTGGACCTGTTTGAGGTGCTTGACGAGAGTCTCGGCCACGATCATGAGGAACTCGCGACGTCGGTCCGCGTGTTCTGCTGCGCCGTCTACAAAGTCGCGATAGCTTCGCTCGCCCGGTCCTGTGACCGAGTGGTCTTGTCCCCAGAGCATAAACTCGATCGCGTGCCAACCGAGGCAGACGTTGGCTTCACCGCCACGTTCATTGAGGTGAACCAAGAGCGCCTGGCTGAGGTTGGGGAATCGCTCTTCATTGTTGATCAAGCCCGCCTCGGGTCGATCACGAGTTCCGTCGATATAGGCCTCGTCGAGGGGCCAAGCGTTGAGGAAAGTCTCCACTCCGCCCTTGGGGTGATCGATAGGACCATTGTAAAAGCGCAACGCTTCGGTCATGCCGTATGTCTTGCGACCTTCGATCCACGCCTCACGGGCCCGAGTAAGAGTATTCTGGCTGGGCTCTTTGACAAAAGCCTTGACGGCGAGCTCAAGCTGTTTGCCAAGTTCAACGCAGCGACTGTAGAGCCGATAGTTTTGTTCGGCGTAGTTTCGAACGACAAGCGACCTGATCGATTGATCGGTCGGCGCCGAGTCGACTTGGGATACGAGCAAGAGCAGGGGTAGAGCTAGTAGCGCGACAAACAGGATCGGCCTCCGGGAGTTTGCGCTTAGCAAGTTCCGAATCAGGTTCGTGGTCTCCGTCATACTCTTCTCTCAGGATAGGCTGGGCGGGTCGGCATGCGATTTAAGCCACGGTTCACAACGTCTGAGTTTTGTACTCGAGCGTGGCGACTACACGGTATAGCCGGCAAAAAGATCCAAAGAAGTTACAGCGCGCGTCCCGTCTCGCTTCCGTGCTGTCGGATTTACCTTCATTACTACTAAATAACAACTTATGACAAAAGCTGAGTGGTATTGAGCCGATCGATCGGCGATGCTGAGAGTGGTCAGCTAGCTCGGATCCGAGGCCCGCGGGAAATGCGAGCTGGTTTTAGTCACGCACTCTGTCTCGGAAGGGATCGCAATGAAGCGAATCAGCTTTGCGATTGGATTGGTTCTACTCTCGAGCGCCTTGGTGGCGGCTCAATCGATGACCCCCGCCCAGGAGGTCAAGAAGTTCGACGTCATGATCGGTTCGTGGGAGGGTTCCGGAGTTGGGATCGCGCCCGATAAATCGACGATCAACTGGACTTCAAAGAGCAACATCGAGTGGACGATGAATCATCACTTCGTCCGCGAGGATCTCCAGGTCAACGTCGAGGGCTTGCCGCCGATGTACTACCGCAGCTACTACGGCTGGGACGCGGCCCAGAAGCGATACGTCGCTTACACCGTCAGTAACACCGGGACCATTCAGGTTCCGACTCAAATATCCTGGATCGGTGACAATCAGCTCGTCATCGCCGGCACCGAAAATCATAAGGGGATGCCGAAGCTGTCGCGTTGGATTGCCGACTTCAGCGGAGACAGCTTCTCATTTAAGGAGCAGGAGGCGATTGGAGCTTCCGAGCTCGCGACCGTCGTCGAAGGCACGCTCAAGAAGAGCTCGACTCCATTCAAACTTCCCAAAGACGCTTTCAAGTCGAGCCTCGCCGCGGCCCCGGTCCAGATGGCTAAGCTCTACCAACTCTGCGGCGACTACACGATGTCGGGAGAGATGACCCATGCCCCCGGAACGCCGGCCCAAAAGATCTCGGCGAACGAAACGGTTCGGAAGATCTTCGGTGGTTCGATGATCGAGTTCGAAACTACGGGTGATCCGATGGGCGATTTTGTCTACGAGGGCGTTCACTACATCGGTTGGGACCCTGCTCACAACTGTTACCGAGAGATCTACGTTAACAACATGGGTGAGTCTTCCGATCTCCACCTGCGCTGGGACGGCGAGCACAAGCTCGTCTCGACCCACGCCGGTATCCAAGCGGGACAACCGGTCGCGGTTCGGGGAACGCTTCATCTCGATAAGGCTGGCTCGATCGAAAAGGCCTCCATGGACCGACTCCTAGGTGACCACAAGCCCGAGCGCGCCTTCATCGGAGAGTACGAAAAGAAGAAGTAAGAGACTCTCCTCCGAAAGTGCATGCCGAAGCCTTCAGAGCCCTCTGCTCTGGAGGCTTTTTTTGGTCCGGCGCCCGAGTTACCCTTCCCGCTCCACTTTGATTAGGCGCCGCGAAACGCAGAGTCGCTCGCGTGTCCGGCTTGAAGGGCGACCCTTGCTCAAGATTGCTTTCCCGCTACTCGTTGTCGTGTTCACCCTGAACTCGGACTGGAACTCCGCTCGGGCGCAGTCGGACCCCAAGCTGCCTAGAGGGCTCGGAACCGAACTGCGGTCCTTTATCTCGCTCTACCAGCACCCCGACCGCGGCCAGATTTGGCTTGAGATTCCCGCTCGCGACCGACCCGACGGCTTTTGCTTTGAGTTCCTCTACGTCCCCGGACTCTCCGCGGGGTTGGGCTCAAACCCCGTCGGGCTCGATCGGGGTAAGCTCGGTCGCGAGCAAATCATCGGGGTCTACCGGATCGGCGGACGGGCCTATTTTCGCGTCCCCAATTTGCGTTACCGCGCTCGGTCGTCCGATTCGGCCGAAAGCAGGGCGGTACGCGAGTCCTTTGCAAGTTCCGTCGTCTGGTCAGGACCGATCAAGCCGCACCCCCGTCGAGTTGACGCGGTTGAGATCTCGAGCTTTCTGCTCGCCGATCGGTTCGGGGTCGCCGAAACTCTCGAGCAGACAGGGCAGGGGACCTACAGCATCGATAGCAATCTTTCGACTCTGCTCTGCGAAGAGTCGCTCGCCTTCCCGCGCAATCTCGAGCTTGATACTTGGCTCACTTTAAAGACCAAAACGCCCGCGGAGGCGGAAGAAGTGGGGCGAACCGCGGCTCTCGCGGACGTCTTTACCCTGAAACAGCACCATTCATTCGTTCAACTTCCCGATCGCGATTACCGGCCGCGAAGATACCGACCCGCCTGTGGTTCGTTTCGGATTCTCTTTGATGATTACACGCAACCTCTGACCGAGTCGACTCGCGTTGAATGGGTAACGCGACACCGACTCAATAGATCCGGCCTGCCTCGCAAGCTCGTCTACTACGTCGATCGCGGGGTTCCCGAGCCCGTTCGTTCGGCTCTGATCGAAGGGGCGGCTTGGTGGGCCGAAGCCTTCGCGAAGGCGGGCTTCCCCGAGACTTTCCGGGTCGAGCTGCTGCCGCCGGACGCCCACCCGCTCGATGTTCGCTTTAACGTGATTCAATGGGTCCACCGGCAGACCCGCGGCTGGTCCTACGGAGCGTCCGTCATCGATCCCCGTACCGGGGAGATCATCAAAGGGCATGTCAGCCTCGGGTCGCGTCGGGTGAGGCAGGACCTCAAGCTCTTCGAATCGATCTTCGGGAAGTCGGCACAGCGACCGCGCACTCCCGTCGAACCCGACCCGGTCGAGCTCTCGCTCGCTCGTATTCGTCAGCTTTCTGCTCATGAAGTGGGACACACCCTTGGTCTCGCGCACAACTTTGCTGCGAGTACTTACTCAAACCGGGCTTCGGTTATGGACTACCCAGCTCCACTCCTCGGAGTGGACGACCGGGGAAGAATCGAGGCGAGCCGTGCCTACGCAGTCGGTGTCGGAGCTTGGGACGTGCAGGCGATTCGATATCTCTATTCCGAATACGAATCCGAAGAGGCCGAAGCGGCAGGTCTCGAGGCGATTCTCCGCGAAAACCGAGAGCGGGGATATGAGTACCTGAGCGATGCTGACGCACGACCCATCGGCTCGGCTCAGCCGCGCGCGCATCTCTGGGATAATGGGGCCGACGCCATCTCCGAACTCGAACGCGTTCTCAAGGTGAGGCGGGTCGCGCTCGAGAACTTCTCGCCGAAGATCCTCGGTCCTACCGAGCCGCAGTCGCTTCTCGGCGAGCGCTTCGCGCTCGTATAACTCAACCAACACAATCAAGACGAAGCGGCGATTTAGCTCATCGGAGGGAGGGAGTACGCCTACGGCACCGCGGCGAACCCGACCGTGGTCCGGCGAGTAGCGGAATCTGCGCAACGGACGGCGCTCCGGGCAATTCTCAAAACGATCGAGCCCGATTTTCTCTCGGTGCCCGAAACGGTTGCGTCGCTGTTTAGCCCGGTCG
>CAYZYD010000253.1:0-6339 GCA_964482505.1 uncultured Planctomycetia bacterium
GGTAAGTTTTGGTGGGTGGGGGTATTAGCGGGGGATGTGGGGGAAGCGATCTCGATCTTGGGGGCTTGAGGCGCTACTCTTGGGTAGGGATTGTTTTTTAGAAGTTGTGGTTTGATGTCTGTTTCTCGTATTTTCGTTAGCTTGGTCGGGATCGGTATTGCGGTCGCCTTGGAGTGGCCGTCTCGGTAGGTGGAGGTTCCGCCGGGGTTGATTCTCGAGCGGGTGATCGATGTGGTCGAGTCTCGTTATCGCGAGCCGGTCGATATCGAGCAGTGGTTTGAGAGCAGCCTCGACCAGATGATGCGGCGGCTCGATGAACATTCGAGTTACATTCCACCCCGCCACACGGACGACTTTGAGGGAGAGACCGAGGGGTTCTTTGTGGGGATTGGGATCGTGCTTGAAGAGGGGCCCGATCCGCGGCGGATTCGGCTTGTGCTCAAGGATAGTCCCGCGGCGGGAGCCGGAATTCGGCGGGGCGATCAAATTGTCGCGGTCGACGATACGACGCTCGCAGAGGCTCGGAAGAGTGGGGTGCCGCTTGTAAGGTTGATCAAAGGGCCCCCAAACTCGACCGTGACGTTGACGATCGAGCGGGACTCAGACGCCGGGGTTGAGAGTGTCGTCAAAGAAGTTGAACGACGACGGGTACCGATCCCGAGTCTGGGGGCGGTCCATCTTTATGAGAATCTCGACGAATCGGTCGGTTACGTCCGGCTCATGCAGTTCCAGACCGGGACGGCCGCGGAGATCGAAGAGGCCTTTCGCGGGCTTCGGGCCGCGGGGGCGCACCGCTTTATCCTCGATCTCCGCAGCAACCCGGGTGGAGTGCTTCAAGAGGCGCTCGAAGTTTGCGATCTCTTTATCGACAAAAGACTCGTTTTGAGTACTCGTGGGCGCAACAACGTCGACAAGCCCGACCAGTACTTCACGTCTCTGAAGACACCCTTCCGCGGCGTACCTCTCGTAGTGCTTATCGATCACAACTCGGCCAGTGCCTCCGAAATCGTGGCTGCTGCGATTCAGGATATCGGAGCGGGAATTGTCGTCGGCAGTGAGTCCTACGGTAAGTGGACGGTGCAAGATGTCGTTCCGATCGAATCGGGAAGACTTGGCATCCTCAAACTGACTACCAAGAAGTTCAGCCCGCCGATCGGACGCTGGATTATCCGAGACTCCGCCGGGCGAGAGAGGCTGAGACCCCAACTCATCGTCTCGGTCGATCCCGCCACCGCCGAAGCGATCGACCGGGCCGCGCGCGGTCAGCAGTTTGAATACCTCAACGATCCCTTAACCCCGAAAAAGCTCGATTTGCCAAGCTATGACGATACTGATGCGCTGGTCGATCCCGTGCTGATCCGGGCGGCGAGCGTCTTAACCTCTTCCGACTACGATCGACTCCTCGAAAGCGAACCCGGCGATAACCGCGAATCGGCCAACCTCACTCCGCCATCAGCGGACGACTCTCGATGACTCGAGTTCTCGGTATCGAGACCACCTGTGACGAGACCTCTGCCGCCATTGTCGAGCTCGACTCCAAACGCGAACAACCCACTCTCTTGGGCCAGATCGTCCTCTCGCAGATCGCAGCGCACCGGCCGTTTGGCGGAGTCGTTCCCGAGATCGCTTGCCGCTCTCACGTCGAGTCGCTAACTGCGGTCATCGAAGAGACGCTCAAGTCGGCGAAAGTCTCGGCCCGCGAAATCGATGCGATCGCAGTGGCCGCCAAGCCGGGATTGATCGGTTCGCTGCTCGTCGGAGTGTCGACGGCCAAGGCGCTCGCTTGGAGCTGGAATAAACCTCTGGTGGCGGTCGACCACATCGAAGCTCACCTTCGCGCCCCCCTGCTATCGGGAGCGAACCTCCAGCCCCCCCACCTCGGCGCGGTATTTTCGGGCGGACACACCGAGCTGTATTGGGTCGAATCGGAACAGAAGCAACAACTCGGAGCCACGCAAGACGACGCCATCGGCGAAGCGTTCGACAAGGTCGCGACGATCCTCGGTCTCCCCTATCCGGGTGGACCCCAAATCGAACAGCTTGCGCGCGAGGGCGACCCGAGCGTGGTCGACTTACCTCGTACTCTGCTCGGGCGAGACTCTCTCGACTTCTCCCTCTCGGGTCTCAAGACGGCGGTCCTTTACAAGTTGCGCGGGCAAGATGCGAAGAGCCCAAAACCGCTCGCGGGAGCGCCGAAGATCGCGGACCTCGCGGCGGCCTTCCAAACCGCGGTCGCGGACGTGGTCGTCGAGAAACTCAAACGAGCAATCCGTCAGACGAACTGCTCGCGACTCGTGTTTGGGGGTGGCGTCATGGCAAACCGCTATCTGCGAGAACGGATCGAATCAGCCCTGACCGGTTTCTGTCGGCAGCGCGGTCTCGGGGAAGTGGAGCTCGCATTTCCGAGTCTTGAGTTCTCAACCGACAACGGCGCAATGATCGCCCTCTACGGCGCGGAAGAGTTCCTTGCAGGCCGTACCGCAGAACTCGATCTCGAACCGGTGGCGACGTGATCCAACCTCAGAGAGCCGAGGCCCTCGATCAACTCTTCGCCCAAGTCGCAAGAGGCGAGCTCTCGCCGCAAGAGGCGGTCGAACGCTTCTACTCGACCGAAGACACGCTGCGCATCGATTGCGGCCGCGCGGACCGCTGCGGATTTCCCGAAGCGGTCTGGTCTCCGGGAAAATCCGATTCGGAGATTCGCGCCGCCGTCCGCACACTTCTCGACCGCACGGGCCGCGCGCTGATCACTCGGCTATCAGAATCCCAAGCCGACGCACTCAAGGATGAGTTCTCTGAGACTCAACTGCGCTGGTATGCCCGCGCCGGTCTTCTCGCCTTGGGGGAGTTGCAAACTGCCACGCCTCCGGAGGTGGCAATTCTGAGTGCCGGGACGAGCGATGCCGCGGTGGTGCAAGAGATTGAGGGAGCCTGCGAATTCGCGGGGATTGGCTGCGAGGCGTGGTTCGATGTCGGCGTCGCGGGAATACACCGAGTCCTCGAGACTCGCTCCGAGTGGACTCGGCACGATGTCATTATCGTGGTTGCCGGCATGGACGGTGCCCTGCCCTCGGTCGTGGCGGGTCTCACACACCGCCCCGTCATCGCCGTGCCGACCTCGGTGGGCTACGGGGCAGCCTTTGATGGCCTTGCCGCGCTACTCACCATGCTTAACGCTTGCGCCCCTGGAGTTGCCGTGGTCAATATCGATAACGGCTTCGGGGCCGCCGCCCTCGCAGTTCGGATGCTCCGCCGAGGCGAATAGTCGCTTGCCGAGCGTGCGTGATCGAATCCGCCCCTCCCGATGAATTGACGCTGGTAATGCGACGGTACTCTCAAGATGGAAGGTCACGAATGTCGATCCCGATCCCCGACGAGCTGCCGGCATTCCCCATACCGGCTTACGACGCTCACAAAGGAACGAGCGGTAAGCTCGCAATCATCGGTGGCAGCATCGGGTTGACCGGGTCGGTGGTGCTCGCGCAACGGGCGGCCCTGCGCCTCGGGGCCGGGCTGGTTCGGTGCCTCATTCCCGAGTCGCTCAACGCAATCTTTGAGACGAAGACGCTCGAGGCGATGACGGTTCCCGTGTCCGACCACTGCGGCCATATGACGATCGCGGCGCGGGACACGATCCTCGAGAGCCTCGACGGCTACGACGCCTTGGTGTTGGGTCCGGGTTGGGGACGATTTGAAGAGACGACCGAGCTTCTGAGTCAATTGCTCCCGCGCCTCGAGCTCCCCGTACTCATCGACGCCGACGGCTTGTGGCATCTCTCCCAGCTCGACCTCGATCCCGAGCGCGTCCCCGAAGACCGCTGGGTCGTCACCCCCCACTCGGGCGAGCTCGACCAACTGCTCGAGGCTTGGCTGGTGGATGAGTCGGCCCTACGCGAACGCCTGCGCGGCGTCGTCGTGGTCAAGGGCCCGCGAACCCGAGTGATCGGTCCTACCTCGACCTACCGGAACTTCTCGGGCAACCCCGGGCTCGCAACGGGGGGAACGGGCGACGTACTCTCTGGGGTTATCGGAGCCTTGCTCGCAAAGGGCCTCTCAGGGTTCGAGGCGGCTTCGCTGGGAGTCTGGCTCCACGGTCGAGCTGCGGACCACGCGTGCTATGGAAACGACGCGGCGACCACCATCGGCCGTCCTGACGAGAGTTTACGAGCGTACACCTGGCCAGGCGAAGTGAGTCTGATCGCGTCTGACGTTGTCGAAGCTCTCCCCGCGGCAATCCGAGAATATTCCCAGCGACCCCAAGCATAGATAATTAAAGGACTTACACTGAAGTCCTTGTTCGACTTTGACTTGAGACCAAAGCGGACTTCCCCCCACATGCAGCCGGGCATCTGGTCGAAACCAAAAGGGAGAGCGTCCTCAAACGGCTAGGATTTGGCCACTTGGGGAGATTCTCACTCGAGCCTGGTAGCCCTGTTACCCGTAGCTACAATGGCGATTTGCTGCGAGGTGGTGAGACGCACCAATAGCACTACTCAGCGGTCAGGCACCAGCCTCAAGAAGCAAGGCCTCAAGAAGCAGGGCCTCAAGAAACAGGGCCTCAAGAAACAAGGCCTGCGCCGCAAAAGAGCCTGCGCCGCAAAAGAAAAGGGGGGGACGCGTTGCGGCGCCCCTCCCCTCAATCCTGATGTGCCGGAAGGGTCGTCCCCCCTTCCGGTTTTTTATTGTTCTTCTCTACTGAATATCATGCGAGTTCGTTGCCCCGCGCAAGCTTAGCTCACAGTTGCCGTTCAGGCTTAGCTTGCCGTTCAGGTTTAGCTCAGTTTGCCGGCAGACTTTGAGCACATTGTTCGTGCTTGAGTTCTGCTTCGATTGCGCAGCTCTCGATTGCTTGATCTCGATCTTGCTTCGAAGTGAGAACACGCGACCCTCGCCGGTGAAGTCACGCTGGTGATCAGCGTTTTGATTCTGCGCGAGGTCGATCTCATCGAGGGAACTCATGAAGCCGTGACGTATGAGAGCTCGACCGGCGTTACGCTTCGAGATTGAGCCCTCTCGGAGCTTCTCTCGTAAGGATTGCGCACCGATTGTGGCCCGTCCCCTGCGTGATCATCGGCCAGCCGACAAGAAGCCTTTAGCTTGGAGCTTTGTGACACTGCTTCCGCAGCCTCCATTCATTCTTGCCCGGAAAGAATCGCAGCAGACGGGAACGCAACAAACTGGAGCGAAACGGATTGTCGTCATTATCGCAAGAGACTGAGAGACAACCGACTAGCGCGACCCTTCACCGCGAACGCTGACAGCCTAGCTTCGGCTACCCAAATACTTTGGCACCTGATACTTTGGCACCTGATACTTTGGCAGCTGATACTTGGCCAATTAGTACAACCAATATCGCAAACCAAGATCGCCACTCAAAATTGCGACCGAATAACGAGCACCGCCTCGCGGCGGCTCAGCCATTGTTCGGGTGTGAGAACAACGGCTGTATCAAGCACCGTGCGCAGCACCGAGGGCGAGAGAATTCACATGGCTACTTTTCAAAGATCAAAGGCTCAGCGCGACGGAGTATAACAGCTTCGAAGGGGACGACAAACACGCTTTTGAACCGCGCCCTAACGATGGAGTTCTCGGTACCAACGTTCGATGTCTTCAATCTGTTTGGGGATGTTTTCGGATAACACGCGTGAACCCGTCTCGGTAACCAAGATCATATCCTCGATGCGAAGTCCCCAACCGCGCTCGGGAAAATACACGCCTGGCTCGATCGTGATAACCATACCCGGCTTGAGTTGATCATCGATTTGTACATCGTGCACCGCAAGTCCGACGTGGTGGGTCACTCCGTGCCAGGGCACGCCGAGCCTCTCACGCAGCATCAGTTCTCGAGTCTTTCGGTTGAGCTCTTTGAGCGTCACCCCAGCTCGGACCGTTTGGATGACTTCAGTCTGGATTCGTAATAGTCGCGTATAGACTTGACGCTGCTCGGGCGAGAAGCGACCGCTGACGGGAAACGTGCGTGAGATATCCGCCGTGTATCGACTCGATTGCGCGCCCGCGTCGATAAGAAGCACCTCGCCCGCCGCCATACGCCGTTGGTTGCGGTGGTAGTGCAGGATGCAGCTCTGCGGTCCGGATCCGACGATAGAATCAAACCCTGGAGCTTCGGAACCGAGCGACCGAAATCCCGCCTCGAGAACTGCCTCGACTTCAAACTCGTAGCGACCCGGACCCGTTTGGGCGAGAGCCGCATCGAATCCCCAGAAGGTGCGGAAGATCGCGCGCTCCAAGCAATCGATTTCGTAACCCGATTTCACCTGGCGGAGCGGGTGGAGGAGCGGTTCGAGATCGCGGCGCTCGACCCCGCGGAGCTGGAGATCC
>CAYZYD010000254.1:0-6336 GCA_964482505.1 uncultured Planctomycetia bacterium
AAGCTGGTCGGCTGGTTCGCAAACAATCCCGTCGCGGCCAATCTCCTGATGGTGGTTCTGCTTTTGGGCGGAGCGCTGAGTTATTTCTTCACCGTACAGCAATCACTCTTCCCCACCGTCCCCCCGGAGCTGATCACCGTTTCGGTCCCCTACCCGGGAGCAACCCCCGATGAGGTCGAGGAGTCGATCTGCCAGAAAATTGAAGAGGCGATCGAAGGAGTTGACGATATCGATCGAATTGTTTCGATCGCCCAAGAAAACGTCGGGGTCGTTCGAGTTGAGATTGTCGACAACGCCGACATTCGCGGGGTTCTCGACGACGTGAAATCCGAAGTCGACGCTATCGATTCCTTTCCCGAGGAGACCGAAGAGCCGGTGATATCGCAACAAAAGGTCGAAGAGCAGGTTGGCGCGATTTGCGTCTCCGGGCCGACCACGGAGCGTAATCTCCGCGTCCTCGCCGATGAGATTCGTGACGAACTGCTCGCACTTCCACAGATCAGCAAGGTCGAGTTTGCCAACGGGCGTGAATACGAGATATCGATCGAAGTTGAGGAAGATAAGCTTCGGCGTTATCAGCTGACCTTTGACGACGTAGCGCGCGCTATTCGTAATTATTCGATTAATCTTCCGGCCGGGTCGGTCAAAACAACCGCGGGCGAAATTCTCTTCCGTTCAAATAACCAGGCCTATTCGGTGTTCGATTTTGAATCTCTCACCCTGAGAAGTCAGGAGGATGGTAGCCGCCTCACGGTTGGCGATGTCGCGCTGGTCAAGCTCGGCTTTGAAGAGACCGAGGCGGCCTCTCGATTCGACGGTGACCCCTCTCTGATGCTAGAGGTCTACCGGGTTGGCTACCAAAACACGCCAGATGTCGCTCGAGCCGCCAAGGAGTTCGTGGCTGAGTACGAACAGCGACCTGGAGCTGCGACCGGAATCGAGGTCGATTTCTGGCTCGACCGGGCTGCCGAACTCGAAGAGCGAATGAATCTGCTCCGCCGGAATGGCATCAGCGGACTCCTCTTAGTCTTTCTCGTATTAGCCCTCTTCTTAAAAATTAGGCTGGCGATCTGGGTCGCAGTCGGCTTGTCGGCCGCAGTGGCGGGGGCCGTCTTTGCTATGCCCTCAGCCGACCTCTCTCTCAACTTTCTTTCGACCTTTGGCTTTATTCTTGTGCTTGGGATCCTCGTCGACGACGCGATCGTGGTTGCCGAAAACATTGACGCCCATGAGTCGATGGAAGAGGACAATGAAGACACGAAAGACTCAGCCCACTCTGACCCCAACCAAAAGCCTGCCATCCGAGGGGCTCTTGAGGTCATGGTTCCGGTGTCGCTGGCGGTCGTAACCACTGGGATCGCATTCAGCCCGATGCTGAGTCTGCCCGGCCGGTCGGGCACCTTTTCGGCAACGATTGCAAAAGTCGTGATCATTGCGATCGCCTTCTCGCTCATCGAGTCGCTACTTATTCTTCCCGCCCACTTAAACCACGGTTCCGACCGACCTAGCGGTGCCATGGTGGGCTACCTGAAATTCGGGGTGAGTATTCTCACGTTTCCCGTGCGCTGGCTACTCGATATGTTGCGGACAGCCTGCAGCGCCGGCATGGACTGGGTGATTCGTCGTCTCTATACCCCAGTGCTCGAATTTGCGATGCGCAACCGCTACCCCGTCGCCGCACTTGGGATCGGTTTTCTCCTGGTCACGCTTACCTGGGTTAATCAAGGTTACATCAAGCGAAGCTTCTTTCCGCCGATCGAGGGCAACAACGTGATTGCGGCCTTAACCCTACCCGAAGGAACAGCGGCGGCTGAGACGGACCGTGCGATCGAACTCCTCGAAGTTGAAGCGATGGCGGTTAAGCGTGCGATCGAAGCCGAGGAGGGCCAGGAGATTGTCACTCATGTCCACCGTAGCCTGGGAAGTCAGCCCGGAACCGATCGCTCTGGCCCACCCTCAGCCAATGCAGGTACTCAGAGTCGCGCAAACGTGGGTGAAGTTCACATCGAACTAGTCAAAGCGGAAGCGCGGGAGATTCTGGCGTCCGAAGTGAGGAGACGCTGGGAGCAGCGAGTCGGAAATCGAATCCTCAACGCCCTCGAACTCACCTTCACCTCGGACCAGATCAATAGCGGCGCTCCGATCAACGTCGAGCTCTCGGGGAAGAACTTCGACGACCTGCAGGTCGCTGCGACCGAGTTAAAGGAGAAGATAAAAACGTATCCCGGAACTTTTAGCATCACCGACGACTATCGGCCCGGGAAGCAGGAGCTTCGCGTCCAAGTCAGTCCGCGAGGCGAGGCTATCGGCCTAACTCAACAAGAGCTCGCGCGGCAAGTCCGTCAAGGTTTCTACGGCGAGGAGGCTCAGCGCGTTCAACTCGGTCGAGACGACGTCAAGGTTTTTGTGCGCTATCCCGAGGATCAGAGAAGATCACTCAGGCATCTCGAAGAAATGCGGATTCGCACCGATCCGGGCGTCGAAGCTCCGTTCGGGGAAGTGGGCAGCTACAGCTTTGATCGCGGGCCTTCCACGATCAACCGGATTGATGGGCGCCGCACAATCGTGGTGACGGCCGACCTCAACCGTTCCGTCGGCAACGCAAATGAGATCATCGCTGATCTCGAAGCGCAATTCCTACCCGACCTCACCCGCAAGTTCCCCTCGGTCAAGTACGCGTTTGGTGGCGAACAGAAGAGCCAGTCTGAGAGCTTCTCAGGGCTTTTCTCGGGGCTCATCCTCTCGTTCTTCCTGATGTACGCCCTCCTCGCGGTCGTCTTTAGGTCCTATCTTCAGCCGCTTATCGTACTCTCCGCGATCCCCTTCGGCTTCTCTGGCGCCATTTGGGCCCACAGCTTCCTGGGTATGAACTTGAGCTTCATGTCGACGATCGGACTGCTGGCCCTGATGGGAGTCGTCGTAAACGACAGCCTCGTACTGATCGACTTTATCAACCGTTTTCGAGAGCGAGTTGGAATCAAAGAAGCGATCCGAATGGCTGGCCCGAGACGGTTTCGCCCCATATTCCTGACTTCGCTAACAACCTTTGTGGGTCTCACTCCAATCCTGTTTGAAAAATCTGTCCAAGCAGCCTTCGTGGTTCCGATGGCGGTCTCCCTCGCCTATGGGATCGCGTTTGCAACCGGGATCATTCTGCTGTTCGTTCCGGCGCTCTACCTCATCGTCAATGACTTAGTGAAACTTTGGAGTGGGGAAACCGAACCCGCGAACCAACCTTCCCGTGACGCCGCCGATCCGCTTGTCCTGCAGTAAAACGTTCATCACCGTTTCCATTTTCTTTCTGGCGGGCTGGTTCGGAGTCTGGCTCGCTCGAGGAGGGCACCTCGGGATTTCGATCGACCGAGCGGTCGTCGAGCAGCCTGATCCCGTGACTGGCCTCACAAAGATTACGTTTGAAGAGACCTGGATCCCAGGCATCGACTACCTAGCGACAGGGCCGTGTGTGTGGCTCCTCGTCTCGACTTGTTGGTTCATTTTTTGCCGATTCTTCGGCCAAAGAGGAAATTGATGACTACCGTCGCCCGACTACCGTTGATAGCTATTGCCTTAGCGCTTCTGACTCTACCCGCAGTGCTTCTCGGACAAACTTCGGACACCCCGTTCAACTTTGACGACCCCAAGAAAGTCAACAGTGTCCAATTTATCCTCGACTCAGAGCTCGAACCGATCATGGGGTATGCCGATGGCATCACGGGCAGCCTCGACTTCGATCCCGAGAAACCGCAGAAGCTCAAGGGTTGGATCGAGTTGACTTCAGCCAGCGTTAATACGACCAACGCGAGGATGAAAAAGAAGCTCGATACCGAAGAGTGGCTCGCCGTCGAGAGCCATCCCAAAGTTCGCTTCGACGTCCAGAACATCAAGGAGGTCAAGAGTCCCAAGGCGAATGAGTACCAGCTCGTCGTCGAGGGAGAGTTCCTATTGAAAGGGGTTAAGAAACCGATCGAAGCCCCTGCGACTCTCACCTATCTCCCGGGAAAGCTCGAGGAACGTCAGCGGGGCAAGCAGGGCGACCTTCTCGTGCTTCGGTCTATCTTCAAGTTGAAGCGGTCCGATTTTGGAGTGGGGCCCGCCTATCCGGTGGTGTCGGATGATATGAAGATTCAGGTGGCGATCGTCGGGTACCGCGAGAAATCCAAAAAACTCGGACTCGCTCCCGAGGGCACGACAAGCGAAACGAGCGACCAACTCTTGATCGCTCTGCAGAAGGAGAGAAGCTCTCTCGAGTTGTCGTTTGAAAGAGATCACCTGCCAGCCATTCGAGATGCGGCCTCAGAACTCGGAGTCAACCTGAAGATCGTCGACCTCGAGGCGTCCGCTCCTGAGTCTGTTCACTTGACCCCGCTCATCATATTTCAAAATCACCGCGGCCGATCGATCTACCAGGGTCGGTACACGACCGTGCCGAGAATCAAGAACTTTGTCGATACGTCACGCTGGGTTCCTCAGAGTCAAGTTCCACTCGAGCGTGAAGAGGTGCTGCTGCTCGAACGGGGACGTCTGAAGATTGCCTTTGTCCTCAAAGTGACCGAGACCACCGGGCAACCTCCGAGCGACCTCACGACTCGCGAGATTCGAGAGCAGATCGCCGAGATGGTGGCTCAAGCGATTCCCCAGGCCGAACGAGTGAGTCGAGCTCAGCTCGATCGATCCGACCGAACCTTCTACTTTGATTTCTATCCCTACCGCTCAGGAGCGGGGGAGTTCTTCATCGCGAGCGCGCTCTACTCACAGTTCAACTGTCATATCCCGGTCGCCGAGTATTCGGGGTCGGAAGCGCGCGGTGATCTCCCCACCGCCACCAAAACTGCCGCGAAGAGCCTCTTCCGGGCGTTTCAAGCCGTGATTAAAGATTCCGACAGCGGTGACGGATTTCGCCCGGTGCCCACGGAATTCGCAACGGTGAGCTGGAAGGAGCTCGGCCTCGAATTGCCCGAAGCTCCGGAGGAAGCGGTCCCGACTCCCGACTTTAAGATTCCCTCTCGGTGGGTTCTCCTTCTCAGTGGCGCCGGAACGGCTGACCCCACGCGGCTGCAGTTCGCGTTTCTGCCGCCTCTCGATAGTTATGCCGGTGAAGTAGAGAACTTCAGTGGAACCTTGATATTGGGACCGGAGGCGCGGCTCGAGGACACGCGAGGCGGGATTGAGGTTCAGGTAGAATCGGTGACCATGGGCGAGCCCGATCTTGACGAGAGTATCCTCGCCTCCGACACACTCAACGCGAAGAAATTCCCCCGGGCGAGCTTCACAATCGAAAGTGTTTCTCCCGACCGACCTCAGCTCGAAATCGGCGAGTCGGTCAACGCCGTGCTGCGAGGAACCTTTGAGATGAAGGGTAAGCAACTCCCCCTCGAGACTCGCTGCTCTTTCGATACCCTGTTGTCGGCCAAGGGCGAACCTAGACTACGAGCCACGGGTTCCTTCTCGATTCGCCTGCTCGAGAGATTTGGTATCTACGGACCCGACGGACCCGCTCCGGCAAATGATACGCTTGAGTTCAACTATACGTTTATCTACGGGCCGGCTTCGAATTCTCAACCGCGCCAACCTTGAGGACAGGCCGAGCTGCTCCCGGTATCAATTCCCAGTACTTCTTACCGAAATATCATGAGGTAACTGACGAACGCGCAGCACGGTCCGAGATGACCAGGCACTCAGATCCGATCGATCAGTCTGAGATAAGCGAGAAGCGCCGAAATCGCGTGCTGGACAAAGTCGATCCTTACCAGGGTACCCTCGTAGTGAGAACGAAATCCCCCCCGAACGTCGATTCCGGGCAGAAGGAAAGCTTCGGACTCTCTGCGATACTGGTGCCTCAGCATAAAAGGGATGGCGCGCTCGACACACTCTAGGGCGCGCCTCCGCAACTCTTCACCGACGACACCGCTCCCAATCACCGCAAGCAACCCCTCGCTTCGGGTCGCCGCGCTACACATGGGAGCGATCTCTCCCGCTCGCCAACCGCCGAGCCAGTCTTCTCGATCGGCTCGAGTGATCTGGCTCGAGACGATTGCGTCTACGATATCCCGCACAGGTTCAAAGAATGGTGACGCGTTTTGGTATTTTGAAAGTTCGGCAACGGCGTAAAGGTACCAATGGTCGTGGCTCCGGCTCTCTTGACGCTGTGGACTCAAGTAGCCGAGATTAGCCCGTGCCGCTTCGAGCCAGCGGGGATTCTCGTCGATACGGTAGAGTCGAAGCAAAGCGAGGTCCGCTTCTCCGGGGAAATAGGGCGAGACTCGTTTCAGCGCGGTGGGGCCGACGGTCACGTATTCGTGAGGGAAGAAACGGCCGTCCGGCTGCTGGCAGCTCACG
>CAYZYD010000255.1:0-6328 GCA_964482505.1 uncultured Planctomycetia bacterium
TCTCGCTACGCGGTTCGTGAATAATGCGGGCTCTGGCCCGAAAAAGTCGACTCGGCCACGAAGTCGACCTCCTTGGGTCCGCACCTGCCACGAAACGCAGGCACGGAGCTCGAAATCTCGCCTCTTGGCTCGAGCGCCGTCTTTCGCGCGGGCTGCTTGTACACAAGGGATACCAACATGGATGGCACCAACATGGGTGACAATGCCGGGGATCCGGGGATGTGGAGGCCGCTTGGTTGTAACGGGTGGTCGAGACGAGCACGGAGCGTATTCGAAAGCCTGACGCGAGTCAGCCGATTCGGATCGAAGCCGCTTCCGGTGGTACTCTCCCCCGGACGGACTGCTGTTATTCTTGCAGCGAAGGAGGAGCGCCCGAGGGGTCCTGAAACGATGTGTAATCGATCGTTGGGATTGGGGGTTGGGATATTTGTGGCGCCGGTCCGTGGCCGCGACGGGGCAGCTTGGCCTCGGCACTCGGCGATTCATCCTCGGAAACCGGCGGATCGGGATCGGGGCGGCTCGGAGAGGGAACCGCGTCGGGGGGAGGGTTGGAAGGGATGCTCTTAGATTTGCCCCAGAGTCGGGGCCAACTGGGTCGGCGCCAACTCCGCGGTTGTGAGCTCAGCAAGGCGGCCGGGCGAGACGGGGATCGCTTCGAAGCGAAGATCTGGTTGAAGAGGGCGGTGAGTTCCGAGGTGGAGTGGCCTTCGGGCGCACTTTGGGTGCGGAACAGCTGGGGGCGCAAGAAGGCTTCTGCGGCGCGCACGAGTTGAGCGCGAGTTGCGAGTTCACGAAGCAGGCTGATCTGACGCGAGTTCAATCCGTGAAGCTGGCAGAGGGCTCGGAAGAGCCGCTCGTCGGCCCGGCGTCGCTGCCAGGTGCGCAACTGTTTCTTGAGAACCGTTTCAGCCAAAGTTCACCTCTTCGATCTCGGGACGATCGAACCCGGAGGCCGGCTGTCGATCTTCGGGGTGGAGTTGACCTCTCATAGGAATTTCCGGTTCGGACTCGCCTCCGATCTGGGAGAGCCCCCAGCGAGCACTTCGCAAGAACGGACCCGGGGTGCGAGGACTCGCGAGTTGGGTCAGTTCCACCGCCGCGGTCGAGTCCCCGAGCTGGTGCAGACCGAGCAATGCATTGATGCGGACTCGGGGATTGCCGTGCCGCCGGAACTCGATGAGGACCGCCCGCGCCCCGGGGTCTCGGAGATCGACAAGCGCTTCGATGGCGTTCGCAACCACGCGGTGGTCGAGATCGCGCGTGAAGAGTCTGAGATAGTGAATCGCCGCCTGTTCGCCGACCCGTACCAGCGGACGCGTGAGCGTGGCTCGGATCCGAGGGTTGGGGGTCACCGTCAAGTCGAAGAGTGCATCCTCGAGAGGTTCGAGCCGCGATACCTCCTCTGTGCAGCGCAAAGCGAGAATGACCGCGGCCTCGTCGCCCGACTTGAGAGTGCGACGGATCTCGGCGTAGAAGTACGTATCGATGCGTTCGACAAGCCGCACGAATTGACGCTGTTCACCTCTGGAGAGCTTGGTACCGACCTCACGGAAGAGATCAAAGCCGTGTCCCGTCAGTTTCTTTTGAGCGAGTTCGCGTACTTGGGGCGTTTCCGATTTGAGTTGCTCGATCAGGTCGGGGTAGACCGACGGATCTTCTTCAGGGTCGAGCTGATCGGTCGCGAGCCGCTGGATTTCGGGATCTTCAGACCTTAGCAGCGGTAAGAGATGTTCGCGCGGAGGAGCGAGCGAGTGTTCGCGGAGCACCTGGAGAATCTGCTTGCGCACCCGACTGCTCGAGACACCGAGAAAGCGCGAGAGTCGTCCGGCGCGATCTTCGGTAAAGGTCTGGATGAGTCCGATGACGAGGAGCTGTTGAGTTTCGGGGAGTTGGGCGAAATCTTCGAGCGGTAGCGCTTCCCAACGGAAGTAGCGGAGCGCGGCTTGGCTCTTCTCATCTTGCGCTTCGAGTTGACTCAGTGTGCGCGCCGCTTCACTGAGAAACGCCGCGTCCGTTCGGTCCCGCGCGATTCGACGCGCCTCTTCGCGCACTCGGGGGAGGGGACTCGTGAGCCAGCGCAGAACCGCCGCGAGCGCGAGAGGAGCGGGGACCGCTCCACGCTTCTCTGGGTTCAAGAGCTCGAGGATCTTGACTTGCACTCGCCAACCGTCGGAGATTGCGCGACTCAGCGCGTCGATACCATGCGGTCCGGCTTGGAATAGCGAGGTGATGACATTTCGATCTTCATGCTGTTCGAAGCGCCGCAGTAGTATCGTGAGTCCGATCAAGATCGGGTGCTGAGGAGTGAGGATCTTGCGCAGACTGTCGCTATCGACGCGAGCGATCCCCTTAAAAAACGCTTCGCGCGCTTGACGCCGTACAGCGATTTGAGGATCGTCCACGAGGATGAGGAGGCTTGAGAGCTCCTTTGACCAGTTGGGGGATCCTGAGCAGAGGCAGTCCTCCAAGAAGGCGCCGACATTCTGGCGAGTTTGCGCACGACTCGAACGCAGCAACTGTTCGGCTGCGACTTCGAGATCTGCCCCGCGCTCGCTTCGCGCACGGGCCTTCTGGCTTTCGTGGAGTTGGTCGTAACGCCGGATAATCTCGCGCGGCGCGCGGTGCTCGGAAAGGCTGAGAAGGAGATCGAGAGCCTCGTCCTGAGTACTCGCGTCCTCAAGCCCCGCGGCGACCACCGGCACTACGGTCGCCGGATCGGGCCACGAGGCGAGAAGTTCGAGGGTCTGGCGAAACCGCGTCGAGTCAATTTCAGACCGGGCTGGGTTTGGCTCAGAGCGGGTTGATGTTGAGTTCGTGTCGATTCCCGCCAAGGGCTCACCTCTCGTGTCGGGACGTCACCTCACCTGCCACTCGCTGTGAGAGTCATCCCAGACTCACCGAGCAGCCTCCTTCCGATATTTCGGCGAGACCGAACTACACTTGAGCGGCGATTTTAGAACTCAACCGTTTCGAGGGGCTCAATGCTCAAGTACGGCTATATATCAAACGGCTTTCAGGACCACTCGCTCGAACAGATGGTGCAGGTGCTCAAGCGGTGTGGCTATCAGGCCGTCGGTCTCACACTCGACCACATGCATCTCGATCCCTTTCGATTGACGCGGGCCGATTTGCGCGAGGTGAAATCGTTGCTCGCCCGAGCTCGGCTCGAAGTCGTGGTCGAGACGGGGGCTCGATACTACCTCGACGCATTTCGCAAACACCGTCCGTCGCTGGTTTCGATCGATCCGCGTGGACGCAAGCAGCGGCTCGCCTACTACCAACGCGCGCTCGATCTCGCGGCCGAGCTCGAGGCCCATGTGGTGAGTCTCTGGAGTGGGGTGGTGCAGCCCGGGGTCGACTCCGAGCGCGCCTGGGGCTGGCTCGTCGGAGGGCTCGAAGAGTTGGTCGACTCGGCCGAGCGTCGAGGTCTCCTCATCGGATTTGAGCCCGAGCCCGGGATGCTGGTCGAAGACCTCGCGGGCTTTGCCGAACTCAAGCGGCGAATCCCGCACCCCTCCCTCAAGTTGACGCTCGATATCGGCCATCTGGCGATCACCGAGGCCGAGCCCCTCGAAGCTCACATCAGGACTTGGGCGGATGAGATCGTCAATATGCACATCGAAGACATCAAAGATCGAGTGCACCTTCATCGACCGTTCGGCGAAGGCGATCTCAATTTCCGCCCCATCCTCCAAGTTATCCAGGAGATTGGTTACTCTAGGCCAGTATTGGTCGAGCTCAGTCGCAACTCTGCCGATGCTCCGGTTCAGGCTCAACGCAGCATTCTCTATCTGCGGAGTCATGAGAGGAAAGCTGATTAGGCTTCGACTTAAGTCCCCAAATTGACATTCGTAGGACATCGCCCTGATTCAGCGTTACTCCACTGCTGTCCGCGACCTTCTCCGAAACAGGTGAGCTTTGGTTCCGTCCGACCGCGATCCCGCATTTCCCTGGTGGTACGACCTCGTAACCGCGGCGATTCACAGCCCCGTGGTCGATCAGAGCCGCGCGATCTACACCAATCGCACTCTGCGCCTCGATCGAATCCGAGCCGTCGGCTTCGACTTCGACCACACTCTGGCGGTCTACAACTGCAGCGAACTCGATCGACTCGCGATGGAGCTTGTGATCCAGCGGCTCATCGATATCGAATCGATCCCCGCCTCCTACTTCGATCACATCCCCGAACCCTCCTTCGCGCGGAAGGGGCTGCTCGTCGATACGCTGCTTGGCCTCGTCCTCAAGATCGATCGTCACGGTCACGTTACCTCGGCCTACCGGGGTGAGACGCGGCTCTCGAGTCATGAGAAGCGGCAGCTCTACGGCGATATGGATGTCATTCCGCACGTGACTCATGGGGACCGGTTTGTGCAGGTCGACTCAGCCTTTGCCAAACCTGAAGTACTCATCTACACCTCGGTCGCTCCTCACCTCGACGAAAAGCGTCGGGCCGGGCTCTGGAAAAAGGTGCGAACCCACACCGACACCATTCACAAAGATGGCTCGCTCAAGGAGATCATCACGGCGCGGCCCGAGCAGTACCTCGAGCCCGACCATCACACGATCCGTCTCCTGCGCACTCTGCGCGAAGGAGGCAAGAAGGTCTTTTTGCTCACCAACTCGGAGTGGGAATACACTCGGGTGATGATGAACCCGTCGCTGGGCCGAAGCGGCGGTGCCGACGATCTCGGCTGGCTCGAGCTCTTTGACAGCGTGATCTGTTTCGCGCGCAAACCGCGATACTTCAGCCCAAAGAATGACCAGGAACTCGAGCCTCTGGGCCAACCCAATCTCTTTGTCGGCGGCAATATCGAAAGCCTGGAAGAGCAACTCGGCTGTAGCGGTCCCGAGATCCTCTATGTCGGCGACCACATCTACGCCGACCTCATATCTTCTAAGCGACGACAACACTGGCGGACGATGCTTGTGATCCATGAACTCGAGGAGGAGTTCACGCAGCAATCACTCTTGCCCGGTATCGTCGAGCAACTCAAGCAGACCGAAGATCGTCGCGAGTTCGCCGAGCGTGAGGTGCAACACTGGATCGGTCTCGAAAGGGCGCTGCAAGGACTCGAGGATCCGCGCTATCGCAAGGTCGTTCACGAGCTTCGCAATGAGTGCATGGCGAGGCGGGAGAAGTCGGTACGAGAACTCAGCGAGTTCATCGACCAGCGGGAAGAGTTGCGAACAAAGTTGTCACTGACGACCAACCCCTACTGGGGTTCGCTCTTCCGGGCCTCGAGTGAACTCACCTATTACGGTCGGCAGCTCGAGGACTTCGCTGATATCTATACGAGTCGAGCCACCAATTTGCTCTACTATCAGCACGACCATTATTTTAGGAGCGCGATGGACTACCTTCCCCACGAACTTGAACAGATGTAGGGATTCTCGTGATGACTTCCGAGGACGAGCTCTCACCCGATCAATCCAATTCGAACGGGACGCTGAAGCGCGGTCTCTTCGCTCGCGTCTGCGGCCGAATCACGATGCGGGGTTGCGCCCTGATCTCGGTTCTCGTGATCGTCGTCATCGCCTTAGCCGCACTCTACGCGTATTGGGTGTTTCCGCCCGATCCCAAAGTCGAGGCGCTCGTCGAGGAGGTCGACTCCAATCGACTCGAAGCGACGGTGCGCAAACTCTCGGTTGAGATCGGGCCGAGGCCCGCGTTCCAAGCCGGCCCGACCCAGAAGGCCCTCGACTACCTCGAGTCCGGGCTGCGCAAACGGGGGCTCAGAGTCGAACGAGAGCCCTGTGATCTCGACAACTTTCGGGTGCCGCAGTTCAACCTGCTCGCGACTCAACTCGGTGGCGATCTCGCGGATCGCGTGATCGAGGTTTCGGCGCATTACGATACCGTCGCGGGGAGTCCCGGTGCGGACGACAATTCGAGCGGGGTCGCGGCGGTGCTCGAGGTGGCTCGGGTACTCAGTGACCAGAAGTTTCGCCGTACGATTCGTTACTGCCTCTTCGCAGCCGAAGAGCGCGGTCTTCTCGGCAGCAAGGCGCACCTCGATAAGCTCCAAAAGAGCGGTCGCCATCGCCAAGTCGACGGGCTCCTGAACTTTGAAATGGTCGGGTTCTACACCGAAGCGCCCGGGAGCCAGGCAGCACCGATTCGGATCCCGATCATCGCGGACCTACCTCGCGAGGGGACCTTTATCGCAGTCTGTGGCAATTTTCGCTCGGGCTGGATCGGGAATCTCTTTGAGCGGGCGGCCGATACTTACGCGCCCGAACTCGAGTACTTTAGCGCCAACCGAATCGGCGGTTTCTTCGCCGACGCCGCACGGTCCGACCACTACTACTTCTGGAAGGCGGGTATCCC
>CAYZYD010000256.1:0-6296 GCA_964482505.1 uncultured Planctomycetia bacterium
CCGCCGGTTGGACGCTCGGTGAAGAGGCTTTCGACGGGACCTTTTTCCCCGCCGGTATCGAGGTCGAGGCGAGGTTGGGAACGGTTCGAACCGCCCTCTGTGTTGAACCCCGCGACGGAGTGCTCCGGGTCTTTATGCCCCCTGTGGATCGACTCGAGCACTACCTCGATTTGGTCGGGGCGATCGAACTAACTTCGCAAACTCTCGATCTCCCGGTTCTGATCGAAGGCTACCCGCCACCACACGACCCCCGTCTCCAGCACCTCAAAGTCACCCCGGATCCTGGGGTCATCGAGGTCAACATTCAGCCTTCATCGAGTTGGGACGAGCTCAACGAGACGACGACCGCGCTCTACGAAGAGGCGAGACTCACGCGGCTGGGGACCGAGAAGTTTGATCTCGACGGTATGCATACGGGGACCGGGGGTGGAAACCATGTCGTCGTCGGTTCGCATACGACGCTCGACTCCCCGTTCCTCCGCAATCCCAAGTTGCTCGCGAGTCTGATTACCTACTGGGTCAACCATCCCTGCTTGAGCTACCTCTTCAGTAGTCGCTTCATCGGTCCAACGAGTCAGGCTCCCCGGGTTGATGAGGGACGACCGGACGCGCTTTACGAGTTGGAAATCGCTCTTCAGACGATTGCGCGCGCGAACCAACCCACACCCCCGTGGCTCGTCGACCGAGTCTTTCGGCATCTCTTGACCGATCTCACGGGTAACACGCACCGCACCGAACTCTGTATCGACAAACTCTACTCTCCCGACTCTTCGACCGGACGCCTCGGCCTCGTCGAGTTTCGAAGCTTCGAGATGCCTCCGCACTCTCGGATGAGCCTCGCGCAACAGCTTCTGCTGCGCGCATTGATCGCCCACTTCTGGCGCCAGCCGATTCAAGAGTCGCCGGTGCGCTGGGGGACTCGTCTCCACGACGCGTTTATGCTTCCCCACTTTGTCAGATCCGATCTCGAAGACGTGCTCACGGATCTGAGAAGAGGTGGCTTCGACTTCGACCCCGAGTGGTTCGCCCCGCACTTTGAGTTTCGATTCCCACAGATCGGGACGTTTGGAGCGCGAAATGTCGAGGTTGAGCTGAGGCATGCGATCGAACCCTGGTACGTCCTTGGAGAAGAGCCCGCCGGCGGAGGGATGGTGCGTCCGGTCGATTCGTCGGTCGAGCGATTGCAAGTCAAGGTTCGCGGTCTCATCGAGGGTCGACACAAAGTGGCTTGCCAGGGAAGGCTCCTACCGTTCCACCCGACCGGTGTTGAAGGCGAGTGGGTCGCCGGGGTTCGCTATCGAGCTTGGCAGCCTCCATTTTGTCTGCACCCCACGATTCCGGTGCATACTCCGCTTCGGTTCGACCTCGTCGATACTTGGCAGGACCAGGCGATCGCGGGCGCTGAATACCACGTCTCCAACCCGACCGGGACCAACCCCGAGATCTTCCCCGTCAACGCGCTCGAGGCTGAGTCTCGGCGAGCGGCGCGATTCGTGCCCCGCAACCACACGCCGGGGCCGGTTTCGATCAAGCCCGAGCCGATCAATGCGCGGTTTCCGCTCACGCTTGATCTCAGGAGTTCGGGCTTTGCGGCGGAACGGAACCAGGGGAGCTAAGCGGCGGATTCGCCGAAGGCATGACCCCCGTCATTCGCTATGCGTGTAAGGAGGAGCCCGCATCGCTTGAACTCTTGTCAACGCTGGCTGCAAGTGCCAAGGCGACGCCATTGGCTGCCCGATGCGTTCTTGAGGTTCGGCGCTGAAATCTCGCCAACCTCCTCGAATCACTTTTCGGGCAGGTGGGTAGCGCGCATTATTCTTAAAACCGCGTGGTCGTAGTCTTAGGCGTTCGACGAACGCCTGCCCGCAGGCTCTCAGGACTCACAAGTTGCGGGCTCGTGAATAAGGCGTGGCTTACCCGAGTCTCAAAGTAACGAGAAAGAAGCGTCGTTCGATGAATTCGTCCGGTTCGCAGCCTGCCGACACAGAGCCGACAGTCGCCTTGACGGCGCACTACGCCCCTCTTCCCCACCGGTTTGACACCTGGGTCGGTGCAGACGGGCGAGGAGGTGAGGTTTGGAAGCGTCTCGCGCCGCGTCTCAATTTGCTGGGTTCTAGTGAACTGACGGCGCGACAAGAGCGACTCTCGACCATCGTCGAAGAAAGCTCACTCTCGCCACCCGAGGACGTTCGGACGCGGGATGGGTCGGAGCATGTTCGAAGCGTTCTAGACGTCCTTCCCTTCGCGCTGCACAAGTCAGAGTTTGAGATTCTCGCTCGCGGCGTCGAGGAGCGTGCGCAGCTTTTTAATCGCCTGGTCGCGGACCTTCTCGGAGAACAGCGTGTTCTTCGTGAAGGTATCTTGCCCCCAGAGCTACTCTTCACGAATCCGTTTTATTACCGCGCTTACCAGACATTGAAGGTCGAAGACGACCGCTACCTTCATTTGTACGGGCTTGACGTCGCCCTCGCTTCGAACGGATCTTGGTGGGCGGTCCGCGATCTCACGCGAAGTCCTACGGGTCTGGGGCGTATCCTCGAACACCGTCTCGCTGCATCACGGGTGCACTCCGATTGGTTCCACTCGATGCATGTCGAGCGACTGCTGCCCGGGTTGACTGCATTTCGCGAAACTCTGGCCGAGCTCGCCCCGCGAAATCGCCGCAATCCGAGGATTGTGCTGCTCTCGGGTGATCCCGCGACTCCCGAAGGGCTCGAGGATGAGTTCCTCGCTCGTTACTTGGGTTACTCGCTCGTCGTCTCGAACGACATCGCGACACGGCAGGGGCAAACAGTACTCAAGACTCTCGGCGGGGTGCAGCCTATCGATGTCATCGTACGTCGGATTGACGACGAGGCGTGTGATCCCGTGGAGCTCGCCTCGGACCGACTCGAGGGAGTCGCGGGACTTGTCGAGTCCCAGAAGCGGGGCGAGGTGTCGCTCGCCAATGTGCTCGGTACTCGGCTGGTCGAGGCGCCTGCGATCGGAGCTTTTCTCGGGCCGATCGCCCGGCTTTTGCTCGACAAGGAGATCGAACTTCCGACCGTGGCCACATGGTGGTGCGGCCAAGAGGCCGCACTCGCCGAAGTTCTGTCGAGGCTCGACGACTTGGTGATCACTTCTGCCTTTGACGCTACCGAGCCGCCGCTCGATGTCCGCGCCCTATCCGGCGACGAGCGTGCGCAGCTTATCGAACGTCTCAAAGCCAAGCCTGAGTTGTACGCGGCCCGCGAGCGGATTGAGTCAGCCACCACCCCCAGTTGGAATGGCGAGCGACTCGAGCCGCGCGAATTCACCTTGCGACTCTTCGGAGTCGCAGACGGGGAGGTTCACCGAACCTTGCCGAGCGGGCTCGTGCGGCTCCAAGGCCCAGACCCCGAATCGTCGCTCGTGTCCGAACCGGAGGTGTCGCGTCCGGAGGTTCAGGACTTTTGGGTTCTCTCAGACAGTTTCATCGTCTCACCAAGCCTCAAGCCACTCGCCGAAGATCAACTCCCGGTCCACCGAAGTCACGCCGAACTGTCCAGCCGAGTGGCCGAGAACTTGTATTGGCTTGGACGTCGCTTAGAAGCGGCCGAGAATCGCGCGCGACTCTTGCGGGGACTCCTCGAGCGGCTCTACGACGAGGCCCCCGAACCGACCCCTCGGGCGGAAGGTGACCACGATCAAACAGAAAAGGGGTCACTCGCCACCGAGGAATACCCTTGGCTCGTCTACTTTGAATCGCTGACCGGAAGCCTTCCCACCGATCTCAAGCAGGCGGAGACGGCGATCCTCGATTTTGCTTTCCGGGCTCCCGAGGAGGGTGGTTCGCCCCAAGGGCTACCCGCGCTGCTCACCGACGGTCTGAGACTCGCGCGGTCGGTTCGAGATCGGGTATCGGCCGACGCGTGGCGCGTCGTCGCCCGCAACGAGCGCCGGGTGAAGCGACTCGCAGGGAGTTCTCCCAAGAGGCGATCCGCAGTTGAGGTTGCGCAACTCCTCGACGAGATCATTCTCGATGCCTCCGGCTTTAGCGGTCTGATGAGTGAAAGCATGACCCGGGCCTTGGCGTGGCGCTTTCTCGACATGGGCCGACGCGTGGAGCGTGCGCTTCACGCGGCCGATCTCATCGATAGTGGTCTGGTGGTGCAAAGGCCGCGCGAGCGTTCAACCCTCGAGCTTCTTCTCGAAATTTGCGATTCGACGATGACATACCGTTCGCGCTACCTAGCCGACTTGCGTACAAAGCCGGTGCTTGATCTGCTCGTGACCGACGAAACAAATCCTCGATCCCTCGCATTTCAGTTGCAACGACTCGACGCGCACTTGGGATCGCTCCCACGAGAGGAGCCGCTCGGGATCTTAGATGTCGACCAACGGGCGAGCTTGACGCTCTTGAGTGCCGTGCGGCTGGCAGATCCCGATGCCCTGACCACGCCGAACATCAGTGGCGAGCGCAAAGCGTTAAAGGAGCTGGTCGAGACGGTTCGGGTTCAACTTCCGATCGTCGAGAGAGCGCTTACCGCTCGCTATCTCGTCCATGCTCAACTTCCCAAGCAGTTCACCGCGATCCCCGTCGAGGCTGCCGCTCCGGGTCGGGAAACGGCCGAGGCTTCCGGGGAACGGCAGTCGATATCTGATGACTCCGGAGGCGCGCCGTGACAATCTCCTACCGAGTTCGACATACGACCCGATTTGATTACAGTCTGCCGGTATCAGTCTGTCACAACATACTCTGCTTAAAGCCCCGGTCGACGGATCAGCAGTCGCTAGAGCATTTTGATCTTCGAGTCCTACCTCGACCCGTAATCCAGGCTGAGCGAGTCGATGCGTTTGGAAACAGTGTCCACGCTATCGCGATCGAGGAGGCGCACGCCGCGCTCGAGGTCACTGCGCGCTCCCTCGTGGTTGTTCGCGACCCGCCGCGTTCTGAGCATTCGCCCGCTTGGGAGGAGATCAGGGACAGCGTTCAGACTCGTCAGGACCCGGGGTGGCTCTCCGCGGTTCCTTACCGATTCGACTCCCCGCTGGCCTTCGCCTCTCCGGCTGCCCGAGCCTTTGTCGACCAGTTTTTTACTCCGGGTCGCCCTCTTCTCGAAGCGACCTTTGAGTTGACCAAGAGTATCTACGACAAGTTCGCTTATCGGTCCGGCGCTACTGCCGTCGACACCACCAGCGAGCAGGCCCTCGAACTCGCCCACGGTGTCTGCCAGGACTTCGCGCATGTGGCGATCGCTTCGATTCGCAGTCTCGGATTGTCAGCCCGATACTCCTCGGGCTATCTGCGGACCGTACCGCCTCCAGGAAAGCCCCGGTTGGTTGGTGCCGACGAATCTCACGCGTGGTTTGGGGTATACGGTGGAGCCGAAATCGGTTGGGTCGATTTTGATCCAACCAATGGGGTCCTGGTCGGTCCCGACCACGTCCTTGTTGCGAACGGGCGAGACTATCGCGATGTGGCGCCAATCCGGGGAGTCTTCCTCGGCGGCGGAGAGAGCCGACTCAGTGTGGAAGTCGACGTCGAGCCCCTCAATCGCAATGGACCCAACCTTCGACTTGCGCAGTGAGGACTCTAACGCTCGTCATTTGAGGACTGCGGTCTACCGAAGTTCCCGAATAAAATTGGGGCGACTCTGGCGGCCAGCTTTCAAGCTGAAGGCGGTAGCACGTAGAAGATCACGGCTACGTAGTGGCAACTGGCGCCGAGGAGCACAAAGAGATGCCAGATCGCATGCAAGTAGGGTCGATGGTCCCGAAGATAGAAGTACACGCCGCCCGTATAAAATAAGCCGCCCGTGAGAACCCAAATCAGACACCCGGGGGGGAATCGCTGCAGGATCGGGTAGATCGCGACGAGCGCGCACCAGCCCATCAGCACATAGGTCACGGTCGACAATACGACAAACCGTTTCGACTTGAGACGTCCGAGCCCGGCGAGCACTTTGGCGGTTATGCCGATCAGTGCAAATCCCCACACCAAGCCGAAGAGAGTCCAGCCCCAGCCGCCTTGCAGGGTGATGAGGCAAAAGGGAGTGTAAGTCCCTGCGATTAAGAGATAGATGCAGACGTGGTCGAGGACTCTCAGAAACTCCTTCCCGCGTTCGTGCTGCACCGCATGATAAAAGGTCGAGGCCGCGAAGAGGAGAATCAACGTCGCACCATAGACACTGAGACTCACCACATGCCAAGCGCTGCCATGTCGAGCCGCCAAAACCACGACATACGGGGCACCGACCAACCTCGCCAAAAGGCCGCGCCCATGCGTAAGGCTGTTGACGACCTCCTGGTTGTCGAGCCGAGATTTTGGCTTGAGC
>CAYZYD010000257.1:0-6287 GCA_964482505.1 uncultured Planctomycetia bacterium
GAGTTCGGTAAAAATGTTCTGCTTCCTCTGCTTTTTTCAATAGCGGGTTATGTCCTCGAGCAGCCGCTGCCAGCCAGCTTCGATGTTGCCCTGGGTCGGTTCGACCCCGTGGGCCAGGATCGGGAAGTAAGCTTGGGCACCGATGTAATCGAGAGCGTCCCAGAATTTGACTCGCTGATAGTCGGGCCAGTTCGCGGCGTAAGTCAACTCGCCGGGATACTTCACGCGAACCTCGCGAATAATACGGCGCCACTCCTCCTCGTACTGAATCGTCTTGTCGAGCTCCGTGCCCACGCAGAAAACATCCGCCTCGCGGCTAAACTCGGCCATACGCACGATCCAGCGGCGGTACTGTGAAAAGAAACGTTGCCACTTCTCTTTCGAATCGAACTCGATCGCTCCCCGCCAACTAAATCCACTCCCCCAGTACCCGAGGTGCGGTTTGATCATGATCTTCATACCGCGTTTGTGCGCCTCGCGAATCGGCCGAGTCACGTAGCGAGGAGGCGCATCAATACTGCCCCAAACCGGAACCGATCCGTCTTGCCGAATGCCCGCGTAGGGGTGAATCGTGACCCATTCGCAGCCGAGCTCTTTGAGCTCGTCGAGAGTCTCGAGCATCATATCCGTCCCCCACTCACTCCCGCTCCCCGGGCAGGAGACGGTCATTCCCTGCCAGCCTGCCGCTTTTGCTGAGGCTGGGGAAGATGAGGGCCGACCCTTCCCGTCGGGCAAAGTTTCAATCAACGCTTCGTTGCGATCTTGATGAGCGTCGACTTGCGATCCGCCGCCACAAGAGAAGAGAAGTAGGCTGACGCTCAGCGCGAGGATCAGCCCGAGAACCCGGCGGCGCCGCGTCATCATCACATCCGTTCTAAGGTATCGATACCGATGAGAGCGAGTCCCGCCTGAATCACGAGACCCGTGGCCACCACGAGCGCGAGTCTCGCCGACCGTAGGTCGTCGGACTCCGCTTTGACTACGGGACACTTATCGTACATTCGGCTCATCGCCCTCGATAGGTCGTAGAGATAAAAGCAGACTCCTTGAGGACGATATTCAAGGGCTGCCCGTTCAGCGACTTCAGCAAATTGGTTGAGCAACCAAACCACTTCTGCCTCGAGCTCGTCCGTCAACAGATCGTAGCGCACCTTCTCCAGATCGTGTCCCCCCGCCTTGGCCAGAATCGCCCGAGTTCTCGTGTAAGCGTAGAGTATGTAGGGTCCCGTGTTTCCCGTCTTGCTCGTCCATTCGTCGAGATCGAATACGATGTCTTTAACCGGGTCCTGATTGAGCATTCCATAGCGAATCGTGGCAACCGAGATAACACGCGCCGCCTCTCGCTTTTCTACAGGTCCCCAATCGTGATCGCTCCGGTCCAAGAACTCCGCCTTGATCTTCTGTTCGAGACGTTCACGCAATTGCGAAAAGAGGATGACATTCCCGTCTCGTGAAGACATCTTCCCTTCGGGCAGCTTGACCATCCCATAAGCGAGATGAAAACAGTTCTTCGCCCGTTCGTACCCCATGCGTTCCAGAGTCTTAAAAACCTGCTGAAAGTGGAGCGATTGGGTGAAGTCGACGACGTAAACCGACCGATCGATCCCAAAATCATCAAACTTACGCTTGGCCAGCGCGAGATCCTTGGTCGAGTAGAGCCCGGTACCGTTTGATCTGAGAAGCAGAAAAAAGGGCAACTTGTCTTCGGAAAGATCGATCCCGATCGCACCGTCTGAATATCTGAAGATCCCGCGCTTTTCATACTCGAGTACGATCTCTTTACCCGCTTCGCTCACTTCGCTCTCAAAGAATTCGTGATCAAAGCGGGCTCCGAACCAATCGTAGATCTGACGAAACTCATCGAGTGACCAGTCGGCCGTTTCTCGCCAGAGCGCGGTGATTTCGGGGTCGCCCGCTTCGAGCTTCTGCAGGATCTCCTGGACTCCAGCTTCTCGATCTCTCCAGACTTTGAGGATTGACTGATCTTCGGAAATATCGACATCGGATCGGCGAAAGAGATCGGCCACTTCGACCCCGAGGTCTGTACTCGGATCAAACGTATGAATCTTGTTCTTGTCCGATCCGAGCCCGAGTTCCGCCTCCGAGAGGATCATCCCTTCGCTCGACACTCCCGACCTCGTCGCAACCTCGACCCGGCGACCACCGACCGAAGATCCGACCGTCGCATACGCGACGATATCTCCAGTCTGATAGTCCGATCCACCACAGACCACGGACACTTGGGAGTCGCCCTCTATCTCAAGCTTCACAACCTGAAGACTATCTCGTTCGGGATGCGGTGACTTTCCCGAGACTCGAGCCGTCATCACGCCGGGCATCGGCACTCGCGTCAGTTGCCCAAGGTCGAGCATCAAAGTAGCCCGACGGTAGAGCTCGCCCAAGAACTCGCCCCGCTCGGCCTCAGGAACCTCTCCCTGAAACTGCGTGCGGAAGTACCAGAGGCACTTGGCGACGTGGGTTCCCTCGTCGCCGAAATAGTTTGCGGCCACAACATCGTAACCGGCGAACTCGCAAATCCTCACCAGAGCGTCACCCAGGGCAACATTACGGGCGTGACCAACGTGAAAGGCCTTGTGGGTATTTGGCTGCGAATACTCGATCATAACCCGCTCCCCACGGCTGGGGCGACGGGCCAGGAATGCACCGGAAAGAATCTGCGGTACGAGGAAGCCCGCAAGCTTTGTCTTGTCGACCCGAAAATTCAGGTAGGGTCCTGCGACCTCAACTGATTGGAATACTGACTCGCCGGGGGGCTCGGTCTCAAGCGCAGCTCTCAGCTCACTGGCGATTTGTGGGGGTGCCTTCTTCAGGCTCTTAGCGAGAGTGAAGCAAGGGAACGCGACATCGCCGTGATCTCGCTCTTTGGGCTCGGCTAGCAGCGCACGAACCGCTTCGGTCGAAAGATCCACACCGAGTGTTTTGAGCCCCTTCTGGAGCCACTCGGCCGTCGTCCCAAAGATATCCATCTAACCCGCCCTAGAACGCGTCTTCGACTTCGATTTCGTGTGATCGGTGAGGATCTTCTCGAGATCGACGATGCGCTTCGGGATCATCCGAGTCAGGTTGATCGGCTTCTCTTCCGTCACGAGGATGTCGTCTTCGATTCGAATCCCGATTCCCTCTTCGGGGATGTAGATCCCGGGCTCGATCGTCACCACGGCCCCCTCTTGCAATGGTTGATCAGGCTGAGAGTCGTGAACTTCAAGGCCGATGGGGTGCCCCGTTCCGTGCGGAAAGCGATCCCCATAACCCGCCTCCTCGATGACCTTTCGGGCGACTCGGTCGACATCACTGAACCACTTGCCCGGCTTGCAAGCTCGGATCGCTGCTTCCTGCGCCTTGAGAACGATGTTGTACAGCTCGGCCTGGCGCTCTGAAAAGCGGCCGCTGACCGGAAGCGTTCGAGTCACATCTGCGGTGTAGCTACGGTGCATCGCAGCGGAGTCGATCACCACGAGATCGCCCGCCTGGAGTGGAGCCGAATTCTCGATGTAGTGGAAAACCGTGCCATTTCGACCCCCACCAACAATCGTCGAGTAGCTCGTGCGCCGAGAACCGTTTGATCGGTAAGTGTGCTCGAGCAGCTCTTGCACCTCGAATTCATTCAGGCCGGGTCGCAGGGACTCAAAAACGCGCTGGTAAGCCTCGGCTGTAATCTGTGCCGCACGCTTGATCAAATCGACCTCGGCTGAAGACTTGACGTAGCGAAGCTTGGGAAGGAGCTGAGTCCCGTCGTCAATTCTCACCCCAGGGATTCGCTCGGCGATTTTCCGGAAGAGCGTCAGATCGGGAGAGACCGGTTGCTCAGGCTGGGCGAGCGGGTGCAGACAGACGAGACGCTTCGAACGACTTGCCGCCTCGGTCATAAATCGCCCGAACGCCCCGAGTCGGAGGATCGAATCGATTCCTGTCTCCTCCTTTAACTCAGAGTTAATTTCTGGACGTTCCCCGTCCCAACGCTCGACGTCGGGGTCGCGGTGCCGAAGGTAGAGGCACTCCTTGCGCGACCTGGACTTGGGATCGAGTACAAGCCGGGCACCCGGTTCCCCGGTGATCCCAGTCAAGTACTCGAAATTTGGGTTGGGAATAAAATGGTCGCCTTGAGCCTCGCCGGCAAACACGACTCCGATACCGTCCTTAAGTTGCTTCAGCAACTTTCTGCGACGGGCAGCATACTCGCTCGTCGGGATCTCTTTGACCGCCATCAGGCCTCTTTCCAACCCAGTCTGCGAAACCCGGATCATCGGCACTCTTCCCAAAAATCGCAAGTCTCGAGGCCCATCCAGTCTCTGTCTGAAAAGCAGACGATACAGTTGAAGTTTGAAGACCTTGCGATATGGTCGAAGCAGACTGAATCTACCCGTTGCAGAGCTCTTTCAAGTCGAGGTCGAAGTTTTTGGCTTCTGCGCCATGAATATCGCGACCGAGCGGAACGGCACTCAACGGGCGGTTAGGGCTCAATAGATCTCAATTGCGATCGGGTGACGACTCACAGTTTAGTTTGGGCAATCGCTTTGGCGATCGACCATGTGGGTGATCGACAGTTTCAGGAGCAGAGCACGGAAGACTCCGCCTTACGAGGAGGGAACTCGCGACTTCGCGTAGTGCCCTAAGACCGGAGTGTCTTCTGATCGGCTCCAAAAACTGCTCAGAACAGCCGTCACAGATCACCGCATCGAGACCCCGTGCCTCGAGGGTGAGATCCAGCTTGCTTGCAGTTTGGCTTCTCAGTCGTAGGGGACGCAGCACTTCGCTCTCAGGTCGAGAGGTCGAAGTGTGGGTGCACAATCTTGGCGCCCAGCGTATTTGCTGAGATACGAGGTGGACTTATGAGGAGACGGTGGTTCGCCCCACTGCTCGAACGTGGCGAGGCGGCCCGATCTGGACGCGTGATCGAAGGGCGCGGGCCTGCTCGAGCCATTAGAGGCTGCCCGCTTGCGGAGCGGCGGATTCTCGATCCGAAGGAGTTTGACTTCACACTTAACCGAGAACGCTCGCGTGCGGATCGACTCGGAGACCACCTTTCACTCGTCGTCTTTGACGCCACCCTGAGTCGACGGTTTTTCGAACCGGTATCGATTCTCGCCCGCGAGGCACTCGCCAAACTGCGGTGCACCGACGACCTCGGCTGGTTGAGACCCGATCGGTTTTCGCTACTCCTTCCCCATACAGACCGCGAGACGGCCAGGCGACTCGTGCTCGAGCTCCTCGAACGGATGGGGGCTGAATCGGAGATAGGCCGTACCGAGGTTTACACCTATCCCGCAGACCAGCTCCCCGGCCTTCGGCGCCGTGGAGAGCAACGGTCTGAGCCAAACTCCACCGTCTCGAGAATACCCACACCGAAGCGTCCTAATGGCGCCGCAACCGCGATGACTCAGGGGAAGTCGCTTTTCGAGTGGATCGAGAGCCCCCTGATCCGCCCCCTTCCTCTCTGGAAGCGCCTCTTTGACATCATCGGTGCCGTGCTACTGCTCGGGCTACTTTGCCCGCTCCTGCTGTTCACAGCTCTGCTCGTCAAGCTGACTTCGCCCGGACCAATTCTGTTTCGGCAAACTCGGGCGGGCCTCGGGGGTAGGCCCTTCAAGATGCTGAAGTTTCGCAGCATGGTGGCAGACGCTGACCAACACAAGGAGGCTCTGCGCGCAGCCAATGAGGTCTCGGGACCGGTTTTCAAGATCGCGCGCGACCCGCGGATCACCCGGCTCGGGCGTTGGATTCGGAAGCTCTCGATCGATGAGCTCCCCCAACTATGGAATGTCTTAGTCGGGGATATGTCGCTGGTAGGACCGCGGCCTCCTACCTTCGACGAAGTTCAGAAGTACGATAGCTGGCAACTGCGTCGACTAGAAGTAACCCCGGGGATCACATGTATTTGGCAAGTCAGCGGACGGTCTCGGATTGACTTTAACAGCTGGGTCCGCATGGACCTCGAATATCTTACGCGCCGCTCGTTCTGGTTCGACCTCAAGCTACTAGCGAGCACGATCCCGGCAGTACTCTTGATGCGCGGCGCGCATTAGTAGTCGTGATTCTACGAGCTAAAGTATTGTCAACAGTCAATATAGCCAACAACCACAGCAGCTCGCGAACCTTCAGTTCTGCGTTGCCTCGCTGCTCAGATACGACGCAGTTCTCTCGCAAAAGAGTGAAATCGTGCCACGGCGCGATAGCCACTTAACTTGCGCACACCACTTTCGAGATACACCGCTCCCCTAAACCACTTTGGCTCGAACACATCCATAATCATACTAAGTCTCCTAACA
>CAYZYD010000258.1:0-6285 GCA_964482505.1 uncultured Planctomycetia bacterium
CCAAGCTCATCTACCACCCCTTCCGACGTCGACAGGGATCTCGACCTCGCGGGGGGCACCGGCAGAAGTACACCCTCGTCGAAATCAAAGGAATTCAAGCTTAGGAGGAGCCGATGGCTCATAAGAAGGGGCAAGGCTCCTCGCGAAACGGACGCGACTCAAACGCCCAGTTTCGGGGCATCAAAAAGTACGACGGCGAGTGGGTTCAAGCGGGAAACATCATCGTTCGCCAGCTTGGGACTCAATTCCACGCGGGCCACAATGTGGGTAAGGGGCGCGACTACACGCTTTTCGCGCTCAAGTCGGGGCGCGTCTCATTCGATTCACGCCGCCGCATCAGTATCGTGGAGAGCGAGAACTAGCCCGTCCGAAAGCGGCGCTCGAGCCAAGACGGCGAGATTCGCGGCAGGTGCCGAGCGAAGGTAAATCGACTTCGTGGCCGAGTCGATTTTTTAACGGGCTGCTCTTTCCACCAGGCTCAGTGGGACAGCTTCGCGACCGCGCTACCGAACTTCTATCTTTGATGGTCCCCCTGAAGAACCGGCGCTGGCTCAGAGCCTCGCCGGTTTTTCTGTTCGCTGGAATCGACGACCTTTATGGGCCGCCAACTTTCCAATTTTGTCGATGAGACGCAGATCGTCTGCCGGAGTGGACCCGGGGGCGCCGGCTGCGTGTCCTTTCGGCGCGAGAAGTACGAACCGCGTGGTGGGCCCGACGGGGGCGACGGAGGCCGGGGTGGGCATGTGATCCTCGTCGGCGACCCCCACCTCTCGACTCTGCTCGATTTCGGTCGCAACACAGTCTACGAAGCCGAGCGGGGTCAGCACGGATCGGGGAAGAACCAAACCGGGCGTAATGGAGCCGACGTCGTACTCAAGTTACCCCTCGGGACGCTCGTTCGAGATCTTGAAACGGGCGAAGTAATCGTCGACCTCTCAGAGCTTGACCAGCCCTTTGTCGTCTGTCGCGGCGGTGCCGGGGGACGGGGCAACAAACAGTTTGCGACCTCGACCCATCAAGCTCCCCGCGAATCCGAACCGGGCGGAGAGGCAGAAGAGCGCAAGCTCAAACTCGAACTCAAGCTGATGGCTGAGGTCGGCCTGCTCGGGCTTCCCAACGCGGGTAAATCGACCTTCCTCTCGAGGATCTCGGCGGCCCAACCGAAGATCGCGAGCTACCCCTTTACCACGCTCACTCCCCAACTTGGTATTGCTGAGCTCGACCTCGACCGCCGTCTCGTCGTCGCGGATATTCCGGGGCTGGTCGAGGGCGCGAGTGAAGGGGTCGGGTTGGGGACAGCGTTTCTCAAGCACCTCGAGCGAACCCAGGTGCTGCTCCACCTCGTCGACCCTTACGAACTCGACCGCGAAGGGTTGCTCGAGTCCTTTCGGGTGATTCGAGCCGAGATTCGCAATTATCAGATCGATCTCGGGGCGCGGCCGATCGTCACCGCACTGACCAAAGCGGATCTCTTTCTTCCCGAAGAGCGGCACCAGATACTGGAAGCGTTTCGTGAGGATACGGGGGAGCCGGCGACCTGGATCTCCGCCGCGACTGGCGTCGGGGCATCCGATCTCCTCGACACTCTTTATCGGATTGTCGATTCATTGCGTTCGGAGTCGAACCCCCGTGATTGAGAAGTCGGATTCGATCTGAACAAGAGCCGGACTCTTTGCCGACAATCAGGTAGCGAAGCGAGTCGCCTCGCCTATGAATGGATGGCAAGATGGAGTTCCACGAGATTCTTCGGAAGATGGTCGTCGAGCGCGCCTCGGACCTGTTTATCAAAGTGGGGAGTCCGCCCTCGCTGCGCATCGACGGTACGATCCACTTTCTCGATACCGAAGAGATCGCCCCGCAAGATACTCAGGAGATCTTTGAGATCATCGAGGACTCTCGACGCGAACCCTTGGGCAAGGGGTACGACATCGATACCGCTTACGAGATCCCCAGGATAGGGCGATTTCGGGTCAACATTCTGAGGCAACGGGGCCAGATGGGTTTCTTGTTTCGTCACATTATCGGGCAGATCCCGACCTTTCAGGAGCTCACCCTACCCACCGAGGCCTTTGCCGATCTGGCGGCGACACGTCGGGGTCTGATCTTGATCACGGGGAATACGGGATCGGGTAAGTCGACGACACTCGCGGCACTCATCAATTACATCAACGAACAGCACAACCGCCATATCATCACGATCGAAGATCCGATCGAGTACATATTCAAGGATCGAAAATCGATCATCGACCAACGCGAAGTGGGGATCGACACCGACAGCTTCCTCAACGCGCTCAAGTACGCGCTCCGTCAGAGTCCCGACGTCATTCTGATCGGTGAGATGCGCGATCGCGAAACGATGGAGGCGGCGCTCTCGGCCGCGGAAACCGGGCACCTCGTCCTTTCGACTCTGCACACGATCAACGCGACGCAGACCGTCGAGCGGATTATCAACTTCTTTCCTCCCCACCAGCACGACCTGATCCGTTTGCAACTCTCGTTGGTTCTCACCGGAGTGATTTCGCAGCGGCTGCTTCCGCGGAAGCAGGGCAAAGGTCGAGTCCCCGCGCTTGAGTTGATGATCAATAGCCCGACGGTGCGCGAACTTCTGATGAAGGGGCAGACCCCCGAGCTGTACGCCGCGATCAAGGATGGCGACTATTTTGGAAGCTGCACTTTCAATCAATCCTTAAAGAAGCTCTACCAATCCGATCTCGTCAGCCTCGACGCTGCCATGGAGAATTCGGACTATCCCGAAGAGCTTCGACTCGAGCTTCGAGGCGTCTACAAAGGGTCCGCTCCGGCCGACTTCAATTTCGACTACTAACGATTACATTCCGAAAAGCCTGGCCGCCGGGACGGTGCCGGAACGCCGACCACTTGGTCGAGGCTGGGCGCGTTGGGTACCCGAGTCGTCCGGTACAGTTACTCTCTCTAGCCCGCATATGAGCTTGCGCGGGCTGCTAGCGAAGGAAGATCAACTTCGTGGCCGAGTCGATTTTTTCGGGCTGCTAGCGACCGAGTCGCCGTTCGGATCGGATAGACGGGGCGAGTCGGAGTTGCGATACTCGCCGCTATGGCAGATTCCTTTATCGCAATCGACGCCGGCAACACGCACCTCACCTGGGGCCTGTTTGTGGGCGAGGAGTTGGTTCAAGCCGGTCGGTTGTCGAATCGTCAACCGTGGCCGCTTCCCTTTGCGGGTTGGGACGCCGCGTCGGTTTGGATCGCCTCCGTCAGTCAGCAGTCCTCCGACCGTTTGAGAGCTCAGCTGACGCCGGCGGTCGAGGTAGGCGGCGGTGAGCTCGTCTTTTTGGGTGACGATCGACCGATCCTCGTCGACGCCACGGTTCCCTACCCCGAACAAGCCGGTGCCGATCGGCTCCTCAATGCGCTCGGATGGCACCGACGGCGCTCTGCTCCCGCGGTGATCATCGATTTCGGCACTGCGATTACGTTTGATATGGTTTCGGCGCAGGGAGATTACGAAGGTGGACTCATCTTGCCGGGACCGGGGTTGATCGCGCGTTCGCTCGACCTGGAGACATCGTTGCTTCCGCACGTCGAAATCGAACCCGTGCTCGAGACGTTCGGGGTGACAACTCAAGCGATGATTCGGCGCGGCGTCTACGGCCTCTTGCGCGGCGGAGTCGAGTTTCACCTCCGCGAACTTCGGGCGCTGCTCGGTCCCGAAACGGTGTTTGCGGCGACGGGAGGTGGGGCGCCGATCTATGCTCCGTGGTTTCAAGGGATCGAGTTGATACTTCCCTACCTGACGCTCGAGGGGATTTGGGTGGCGCGCCGGAAGCTTGAGTCGTGACGCTGACGATTCAGGCCCGACTCTTATCCGCGCCGGGAACTCAAGCGCTCCACGTGGTTGAGTTATCGGGTTCCGAGGCGGCCGAGTATCTCGCCGAGACCTTCTGGGTGGGGCGAACGAGACGAAAAGCTCGAGAGTATTGGACGAACCTCAAACGAGCCGTTTATGGAGAGTGGCGTGCAGAATCGTGGAACGATGACGGCTATGTCTTGCCAACCCCGGACCGAAGAGGGCTCGCCTTTTGGTGCACGATCCACGGAAATCCTTATCTCGCCGAGGCACTCCTTAAGAGTGTGGTGTCGTGGTCTCAAGACCGGAATCTCCGTCTTCCCAAATCGGAGGGTGGGCTGGTGGTGTGGCCAGCCTCGACTCGGATCGAGGTCGAAGTCTACGAACAGTTGCCGTGGGTCGACTCGGAATTTGCCGCCCAACTTCTCCTAGGGCAGCTCGAAGAGCATGGCCTCCTCGGGTGGGCGTCGCGCAATCTCAACCAGCCTCTCGACCAGTCCGAAGTCGATATACTTATCGCGCGATCGGCTTGGGGTCGTTGCCTTTGTGAACCGCCGCGGGTCGTCATCCTCGGTCCGCCAAACGCGGGAAAGAGCACCCTCTTCAATCGGTTGGTCGGTGAGAGTCGAGTGGTCACCGATCCGGTTGCGGGGACCACACGCGATGTGATTGAGGAACCCTGTCGAATCGGTGATCTGACGGTCCGTCTCGTCGACGGAGCTGGGGTGCGCGAGACGGTCGATCCGATCGAGAGGATTGGCGTCGAACGAATTGCCCGGGCGGCTCGTGACGCCGATCTCGTGATTGAGCTACGGTCGGTACTCGACCCAGCTCCGGGGGCGAGATCGAGTGAAGAGCGAGAGGGGAGTCGCGTGATCCGCGTTCTCGCGCAGATCGATCGTCACTCCTCGCTCGAGGTCGACGATGATGCCGGGAGTCTCGCAATCTCGGCTCGAACGGGAGTCGGGCTGGAAGCTCTCAAGGAGCGAGTCGTCGCGGACCTCGTCGATGGGGTGGAGCGACCCGAGGAGGGCCCCGTTCCTTTTACTGAGCGGCAACGGCGGGCGTTGCTCTCGCTGCGCGAATCTCTCCTTCGGGGCGAGTCGGGTCGTGATGATCTCGAGACGTTAATCGGTCGACAGTCCGGGCGAGCTTGTCCCGAGTGAAGTGGCTTTACTCCCGCCACCTCGGCCGAGCTTGCCTTATGGCTCCGGCGCGTCGTGCTCGGAATGTTGCCCTCGGGCGGGGTTGCGAGACACCACTCGCTTGCGTGGCCGTCCCCGTTTTGACACTATGCCGGCCTCGCCCGGCGAGTCAGCTGGTTGAGGCCGGCGATATCGGGGGCGCGAATCACCACCAGGGTTGGCCGCAAGCGCCGTTACTGCGCCGGCTCTAAGCGTCCAAGTCCTGCCGCCTCGTTTGGAAAGCACTCTTCGGGCGGCGAGCGAGAAAAGAGGACATTTGGTCAATGAGACGGTGATTCTGTCGAGTGAAGAGACGCTCGAAGAGCTCGATCGCTTCTTCGTTCGAATCGAGGGGTTACTCGACGAGATGGCGGCCGTGTCGCCGCATAATTTCCGACCGGCCGTCGTCGGAATTCAGCGCCGCGGTGACCTGCTAGGAGCTCGACTTCTCACTCGCCTCGCTCAGAGTCGCCAGCTCGATCTCCCTCTTGGCACGCTCGACATCGCGCTCTACCGCGATGACTTCAGCCCCGACAAGCAGCAGCCGACGGTCCGGCCGAGTCGAATTCCTTTCGAAGTCGAAGGAGCGGATATTCTTTTGGTAGACGATGTCTTCCAGACGGGCCGCACGATTCGAGCGGCTCTCAATCTACTCGCCGACTTTGGCCGCGCTCGTCGAGTCAAGCTCGCCGTCTTTGTCGATCGCGGCCTGCGCGAGTTACCGATCTGCCCTGACGTCGTCGGTATGACTGTCGACAATCCGATCGCGGAGCGCGTTCAGCTTCGGCTCAAGGAGCTCGACGGCGTCGATCTCATCGTCGCCCAGACGCCGGAGGCAAGAGAGTGATTCGATGCGGTGGGCAGACGGGCGAATCGACGGGCAGCTTTACCCGAGGCTGCCTTGGCTGGGTCGGGAGGCGGGATGACGGGTGAGGAGCCGCGTTGGAACCGAAGACAACTTCTCGATATCGAGAGCCTCGAGCGCGAAGAGCTCGACTTTTTATTCGAGACCGCTCGGAGCTTCCGAGAAGTGAGCACGCGAAGTGTCAAGAAAGTTCCGGCGCTTCGGGGCCAGGTTGTCGCCAACCTTTTTTTTGAACCGAGTACGAGAACCCGAATCAGTTTTACGCTCGCTGCTCAGCGTCTCTCGGCCGACGTCGTCGACTTTGTCAGCGAGGCTTCGAGTGCTCGCAAGGGTGAGACCTTGCTCGACACCGTGCGCAATTTCTTAGCCTTGGGGGTCTACAGGATTGTCCTGGGTCACCCCTCTCCTGG
>CAYZYD010000259.1:0-6261 GCA_964482505.1 uncultured Planctomycetia bacterium
GGCTCGCCGAGTTCTCACTCGAACTTTCCGAACAGGACACTAGCAGCCCGTTGAAGTGAAGGTGTGATGGACGCCGAACCCCGCAGCCCCCTCAAGATCTTCAGGCAGGCCCTCGATCTCCCCGAGGCCGAGCGCAGAGAGTTTATCGACCGAGCTTGCGGGGCTGACGACGGGCTCAGAAGCGAAGTACGCGAGCTGCTCGCCGAAGAAGATTCGCGTGGGGTTCTCGACCGAGCCCCTTCGAGCTGGTTTCTCAAGCCGAGCCAGAACGAGTGGATCGGCCCTTACCGAGTGATAGAGCCCCTCGGTCGCGGTGGGATGGGAGTTGTCTTCCTCGCCGAGCAGCGCGACCCGATCACGCGTCAGGTCGCGCTCAAACGGATCCACCCCGATTTTCGAACCGAGGAGGTCCTCGCCCGTTTCTCAAGCGAGCGTCGCGTGCTCGCGATGATGAACCACCCCAATATCGCCCAAGTCTTCGACGCCGGTGAGACCGCGGACGGAAACCCATACTTCGCGATGGAGTATGTGCGCGGCCAACCCATCACCGAGTATGCGGATAAGCAGCGCTTGAGTCTCGACGAGCGACTCACACTCTTTCGCCAGGTTCTCGACGCGATTCAGCACGCGCATCAAAAGGGCGTTATTCACCGCGATCTCAAACCCGGCAACGTGCTCGTCGGAATGATCGATGGTCAACCTCGGGTCAAGGTGATCGACTTCGGGGTGGCTAAGGCGCTCAATCGACGCGTGACCGAAGAGACCCTCCACACCTTGGCCGGACACTTTGTCGGTACGCTCGAGTATATGAGTCCCGAGCAGTGCGGAGGCGAGAATGTCGATGAGGACATTCGCTCAGATCTCTACTCGGCCGCGCTGCTACTCTACGAACTACTGGCCGGAGAACTCCCCTTCGACCGAGAGCGCTACCAAACTTCGAACCTAGCCGAGATCCATTTCCTCGTTTGCGAGTCGATGGCACCGCTCGCGAGCGCTCGCGCGACCACACTCCTCAAAAGTCGACCCCAAATCGCAAATCAGCGTCGGCTCGCTCCGGGAGAGCTTCCCAAGTTGCTGCGAGGCGACCTCGACGCCATTCTTCAAAAGGGCCTCGACAAACGGCTCGCGCACCGGTACCAGACCGCGGAAGCGTTTCGCGCCGACGTCGAAGCCTACCTCAAGAACGAGCCGATCTCAGCTCGGACAGCGACTGCGGCGACCCAGGTTCGCCTGTTTGTGAGACGACACCGAACCGAGGTCGCTCTTGTTATCTTCGTGTTCTCAGCATTGATCGTCGGTTGGCTAGTGACGCTCGAGGGCTGGCGGCGGGCTCGTACCGAAGGCGCCAAAGCAGTCGAAGAGGGAAGGCAGACCCGACTCGCCCTAAGTGAGGCGAGGCGACAAACGTCTCTCGCCGAGGCCGCTCAGCGGGAAGCGCGGACCGAAGCAGAGCGCGCCAAGAGATCGCAAATCGAAGCGGAGCGGTCTGCTCAAGTGGCTGAGAAGGCTCGGCGTCGAGCAGAAGAAAACGCAAAGAAGCTCCAGGCGGTGAAGGACTTCCTCGAGAACATCCTCGCTTCGGCGAGCCCGCACATCTTGCAGGGTCGGGACGGGACGGTTTTGATCGAGATGATCGATCGGGCCCGGCAGCGCCTATCCGAAGATTTAAAGAGCTTTCCCGAGGGGGAAGCTTCGGTTCGAAAGACCCTCGCCGATACCCTGATGACTCTGGGAAAACTCAGTGAGGCGAAGTCCGAACTCGAAGTCGCGGAGTCTCGACTCCACGCGCTCGAGCACACCAACCCGAAGCTCGAAGTGGAGATCGCCCTGACTCGGCACGATCTTCACCTTCAACTCGGTGAGTTTAAAAGTGCACTCGAGCTCGGAGAAAAGACGATCGCCCGCGCCGATCAACTCGATCCCGACACGCCGCAGCGTCGGCTCCTAAGGAGTCGGGCTCGGAGCAACTTCGCGTGGCTGTTGGTCCAGTCGAACCGAAGCGAGGAAGCCGAGCCAATCGCCGCGGCTGCGTGTGAGTTGATCCCATTACCCGAAGACGACAATCAACTGGACCAGCGGGTCAGCGCCCTCAACACGCACGCCCTTGTACTCAAGAACCTCGAACGCTACGAGGAGGCTGAGGCTCTCTACGTCGAAGCTCTCGCAACCCTGAGGACATTGGGAGAGGACCATCCCAACGCGGCTCAGATCGAGAACAACCTCGGTATGCTCTACCTCTACATGGGAGAAATCGACAAGTCGGAGACGCAACTCACCCACAGCCTCGAGCGGCGACTCCGAATCCTCCCCAAAGATCACCCGAACCTTGCGGAGAGCTATAACAATCTCGGGCTCATCAAACAGCGGCGTGGCAAGGGGGACGAAGCCTTTGATCTCTTTTTCAAATCGCGAGCGATCCTCGAAAAGCACGTCGAACCCAACCACCCCTACCTCGCCTCGCTGACCTTCAATGTTGCGGAACTTCTCGAGAGCCGCGGCGATCTCGATCAAGCGAGTGTCGAGTATCGACGGGCGATCGAGATCGATCGACAACTCTACGGCGACTCGCATCCCAATGTCGCTCGCGGACTTTTTCAGCTCGCGCGGACGCTCCACCGTCTCGAAAAGTTCGTGGTCGCCGAGTCGACGGCCCGCGACGCGATACGAGCGTCACAGCGAGCGGGCGCGGGCGCGAGCCGAATCGCCGAAGCCAAGAGTCTACTTGCGGCCTGCCTCGCCGATCAGGGTCGCAAGGCCGAGTCAAAGCGCGAGCTTGAAGAGGCGCTCGAACTCGCGACGCGTGAACTCGGGGCTGAGCACTGGCTCACCGCCAAGCTCGCCGGTTATCTCGAGAGCCTCAAGGCTTCGCTCCAAACCCCGAGCGACTCTCAGTAGCTGTCTCACTCAGTACCCGCGGCTTGCGAAGTTTGGCATGCCCGCCGCCCACGGCTTTAGCCAAATGGGTACGATCCTCGACCACCGATAGATCACCCCGGTCCAGCCGTCTTCGTGCCGGTGAACCGCTTGCGACTTTCTCGTTGCGTTGTTCCTGCTGCCCCCGAAGAAACCGTCTGAATAAATAGCAGAGTTGTTCCTCAACCTTTTCCGGGATGACGTCGATAACTCCTCTGTCGTATCCCGTGAAAGGAGTGCTGGTGCTGAGATCGCATCGGCTTCGTGCGCCTCGCTTCCTGCGAGCGGGGCTGCCGTTTTGGTGCCTCGCTCTCCTCGCCACCCCACCCGTAACGAGTCTCTGTCTCGGCGGGCGCGCCCTCTCCTCTTCGACTTCGGTCAAACTCTGGATCGTCGTCATCCTCCTTATTCTACTCGGCTCTACCGCGAGCGCCCTCCGCCCTCTCAAGAGTCGCGCCCCTCAACTTCTCGGGGCCTTGATCACGCTGAGTCTCCTGGTTGGAGCCTTCTTTGCTTTCGAGCTCGTCGCCCATTTGGCCCTCAAGTGGACTCGAGGTAATGAGGTCGTCAGAAGCGACGTCAGTTCGATTGTCTCGGAAGACTCGGAGCTCGGTTATCGATTGAAACCCAACCAACACCTTCGAGTGACCTGGAAACTCCGCGAGCAAATCTTGGTTGACTGCTCGTACTCGACCGAGGGGTCGGGCTGGCGCACCGTCCCGGGCAGCGTTGAGAGCGGCGACGCTCTCATCTTCGCTGGCTGTTCCTTCACGTTTGGATCGGGGGTCGGAGACGACTCTACCCTACCCGCTCTCGTCGCCGAACTAAGCGGGCAGAATCGAGTCATCAATCTTGGCGTCGCGGGCTATGGACCCCAGCATCTTCTCCGTCTCCTCGAACTGGGCCGGCTCGATCGATATCTCGACGCGACCCGACCCGCAATCCTCATCTACACCCTGATCGATCAACATTTCGCGCGCGCGGTGGGCTCGATGCAGGCCCAACTCTGGGGCCGGTCATTTCCGTGTTACGTTCTTAACGGATCCCGTGAACTCCATCACCTCGGGACGTTTGAGGAAGCGCAACCCACACGAACCCGCTGGTATGACCTCGTCCGGAGTCTTGACACGGTCTCACTCCTCGGTCTGGATCTCCCCCTCGATATCAATCACGGGCTGACACTTACCGCAGCCATCCTCAGCGCCGCCTCAGAACACTACTTGAGCCGTGTGCCCGAAGGCCGGTTTGTGGTCCTGATCTACCCCGGTAGCCAGTACGGGCCCGAGATCCACCAGGCCTTCAACGCTCAGCCCCAGCCGCCCGAACTGCTCGATCTCTCCACCCTCTTCGATCCTAAGGCGCCCGGGCTTCACATCTGCGAGGACTCGCACCCCACTCGGGAAGCCTACGCGAGAGTCGCTCGAGCCCTCTGGGATTACTTGCGCGATACCACCGCTCCCGCCGGGTAAAACAAGCGGAACAGATTCCGTTTGTTTGCAAGCGAGAGATCTTTGTCCGCTTGGCAACCCACCAATCGGCTTCGCTTGGCGGAAAGAGATCGCTGCGAGCGCGCCTCCCGGTTACTGTAATCGCGACCCGCTCGTCGACTGAATGGAGATGTGTATGCTGATTCAAACCCAGAGGCTCGGCCCCGCTCTCTTCGGCTTGAGCGTCCTGACGCTCGCTTGCCTTTTCGCTACCAACTTGATCACGGCAACCTCGCCCACCCAATCGCCTGAGGAAGCCCACCAACCGCCGCTGACGAGCCCTGTCGTCCAATGGTCAGGCAAGCAGTCGGAATTCGGAGGGCCGAGCTACATGCTCGCCACCAACGAAGCGGAGTGGATAAGAATCTGGAACGCACACCACGGGCTACCGATGACGGCGCAATACGATCGCTTCTATGATCCTCTCGGGCTACCGCTCCTCGACTTCGACCGCTATATGATCGTCGGGATCTTTCAACCTGAGAAGTACAATGTGGCCGGGTTACTTATCGAAAGTATCCAGGAAACTTCCAATCGTATCGTCCTTCGATTCGACGATAAGGCCTTTCAAACCGCGAGCCTCGGTGGTTCGATCGATCAAGCTGATCAAGCTGGAGGGCTGCGTGGTCCGAGTTTGCCCCCCAGCGTTAGGCCCTATGGTTTTTGCGTTCTACCCCGAACAAAAAAACCGATCGTGCTCGAAGAAAACACTCAGCGCCTCATCGGAAAGCCCCCGATCTGGACTGAGCGCCACCAGCTCAAGCTCGAGGGCCCTGAACGCAAGTAAACCGACCACAGCAACTCTGGGCTCAATCAAGGTCACTGGAGTTCAGTAAGGGGTTTTGGCGCTCAATGAGAGACTCCGCCGCTCACCAGGCTGCCGCGGGGATCCTTCCGACCTTATCAAGCTGAGAAGGCCGGCGGCGATTTTGATTCTCAGAGCTTAGGCGAACCCGGTAGGGGTGATTATTCGATCTCTCCCCGGGTAAACTGTGCAGTGTTTAGGCCCTCAGATCGTGAGGGCAACCCAAACTCCAACCCGAAGGAGGTTTACGGTGCCAAGTCGAATTGACTGGTATTACCACCGCAAAGGCTGAAAGAGCTGCTCAAATGCTCAAGAGTTCTTGAGTAGCCACGACGTGCAAATCAAGTCAGAAGCGGACGCGAAGAAGGAGACCAAAGCGCGCGAAGATGCCCTCGAGCTCATCAATGGAGTTTCGAAGGTCGTCGTCGGCAAAGGTAAGAAGGTGACTCACTTTGACCTCAAGAAAGAGTCCTACTCAGAAGAGGAAATCCTAAAGGCAGTCTTAGGGCCGACCGGTAATTTGCGGGCCCCTACCCTGCTCAAGGGGAAGACCCTCATCGTTGGATACAACGACGAAATGTACCAGGAACAACTCACTTAACTCAGCGACGTTCCCCCCAAGACAAGAAAAAAAAGGAGACCTCAAGTGCGTTACTACTTCTTAGCGAGTCTCATCTCGCTACTGACCCTCACCCCGGTTACCGCGCAAGAATCGCAACCCGATTCGCGCCCCAAGAAGCCGGGGCTTGACTTCACGCTTAAAGACACGAGCGGCAAGACTCACAAGCTGAGTCAGTACCAAGACAAGGTGGTTATTCTCGAGTGGATTGAGCCCGGTTGCCCGACTTGCCGGCGCCACGCCAAAGAAGCGAGCATGAACCATCTGGTCAAGAAGTACAAAGATAAGAAGGACGTCGTGATTCTCGGGATCTGCACCAGTCGAGTTACCGACCTGGAGCGGATGAAAAAGTTCCAAAAGGAACATGAACTCGCTTACCCCATTTTGATGGATACCACGGGGGCAGTGGGGCGAATGTTCAGAGCCGAACGACCCCC
>CAYZYD010000260.1:0-6254 GCA_964482505.1 uncultured Planctomycetia bacterium
CTAGCCCTTGGGCTCACCGACGGATCGATATCGGTCGTCGATCTCGATCGTCGCGAGAATGTAGGTCAGTTCCCCCTCGATGCCCTCGCCTCGCCGGTAGGTGGGATTTCATTTTCTGATCAAGGAATCCTATTCAGTACTCTCGATGGAAAGATTCGCGCGATCTCCCGAGGGGTTGAGAGCATCTTTGAGATTCAACTCCCTTACGAGCGAGGTTATGGGACCCATCCGCTTGCCTTGAGCGGAGACCGCGCCACTCTCATTACGAGCGAAGGCGTCGTGGTTGGGCTGAGGTTGGACACTCGGGAGCTCGTATGGGAACAGCGACTCCGGGCTGGACAATTCCTCTCCCCGCTCGCGAAAGAAGATCGAGTCTTTATTGGCGAACAGTTGGGCAAGCTCCACGCTTTCAATCAGACCGGGGGAAAGAAGCTTTGGACCAAAGTCTTCGAAGAGCCCCTGACAACTGAGATCGGCTACCTCAACGGCTCACTCCTCGTGGGGACCGGTTCCGAGTATCTTCGGCTGCAGTCCTCAGACGGGACGCCAGAGTGGCGCCGAGAGCTCCCGAAGCGGAAAGACAACGAGGATTCTCAACTGATCGGAAGAATCGCAATCGATAACGATGATGCCTTCGCGCTCTCCGATCGTGGCCTCCTCATGTCACTCGACCCCGACACGGGTGAGGTTGTTTGGTCCAACCAACTCAACGGAAACTTCTCCTTTGGTCCGGTGGTTAGTGAAAACTCCGTGTTCGTCTGCTCAGACGACGGATTTCTTACCTGTCACCGACGAACCACCGGAGAACTGGTTTGGGTTTACTTTCCTGGATCGCCGCCAACTTCCGGTATTACCCTCGCCGGTGAGTATCTCATCACGGCGACCAAAGAGGCTGGGGTCCACGTCTTGAAGTTGAACGAACAGTCGCTTTGACGCTTTTTGCCAAGGTGTTGTATATTTAGTCGGATAGAAATATCGGCATCAAACAACTGGGGGAGCCGTTGATATTCGGTAAACTGCTCGATTTATTCAGATCGATATTCGCTGGTAACGACGTTGTCGCGAAGAATCCACTCGCCGCGCTCGAAAAGGCGCAGCGCCTTGTCCAAAGCGATAAACATACTGAAGCGCTGCAGCTCGTCTCTTCGATCCTGACGTCCAATGCGGACAGCGAGTGTCTTAAAGTTGCCGAAGAGTATAAGGTCAAGATCCACGCCGCCCTCGCTGAGCAGCAGGCTCGTCTTCTCGACCAGAACTCCCAACCCACGGCGTGCGCAGAAGTCGCCGAGCACTTCCTCCAGGCCCGCAACTTCGGGCAGGCGATCGAGGTCGGTCGATCGACGATATCTGTCGCCCCTCAATCAGCGCTCGGCTATCGCATTGTGGGGCAAGCCTATCTCGAGCGCTTTCGCCAAAAGAGAGATTCCGTCGACGGGATGAATGCGCTTCAACATCTGACCAAAGCTCACAAGATTTCCCCGAGCAGCTCGCTCTGCCTCGTCAGCCTGGCGGAGCTCTTTATTCTCCTCCGGGCTCCTAAGGCGGCGCTCAAGTTCCTCGATCCGCCGCTCAGGGCCTTTCCCAAGGATCCGATTCTCGTCAGCCTTAAGGACAAGATCGACTCACTTCCACCCGAGGACACGAGTCAGATACAGGACCTGTTCCTCCGGAACGAAGAGTACGTCACTCAACACGGCGCCCAAGACGTCGGTCGCGATCAACTCAAGCCCATCACCGATCACGAGGCCGCTCGCAAAGCCTGCCTCGCCCTCTACTTTTTGACGGAGAGTCGCGAGGTGATTGAAGGATTCGATAAGCTGAATTGGAACGATGAGGCGATTCCTGAATCTCTCGGGCTCTTCGGAAATGTCCTTAATCAGTGCAGCGAACGTATGGGGCTCGGGGAATTCGTAAGCATATCAATGAACCTAGGTAAGCTGAATCTCGTCAGCCGCCAGATTGCTCCCACCGTCACCGCGTTTTACCTTGGAGATGAGAGTCTCTCGCGCGAGCAGACGGAAGAGATCGTGCGGAGCTTCGCGAAGGAATTGGAAGAGCAGGGCCAGGGGATCCTATGAAAGACGTGCTTCAATCGCTCAACCAAATTCCCTCGGTTCAGGGAAGTATGGTCATCACTCGGGATGGAATTCTCGTCGCTTCTGAACTGGGTCCCAATCTCTCTGAGGACGCGGTAGCGGCGCTCTCATCTTCACTTGTTCTGACGCTCAAGCGAAGTCTCACTTCGCTCGATATTGCGGAGGTCCCCGAAGAGATCATTCTCAGTGCGACCCAGGGAAAGCTTGTATTTTGCGACTTGGGGCGATCCTTCTTGGTAGTCGTCACTCAAGCCAACCTTCGCCTCAAGGAAGATTTTGTCGATATAAGAAGTTCCGCCAACAAGCTCCGGGCCAGGAGCACTCTTAATGCGAATTGAACCTGGAGGCTTGAGAGAGACAAGACATGGTACAGATTAATTTCTCGCTGAAAGAAGTAAACTGTAAGGTCGTATACTACGGGCCCGGGTTGAGTGGAAAGACGACCAACCTCGAAGTGGTGCACCAAAAGGCACCAGCGGCGAGTGTTGGTGAGTTGACTAGCATCGCAACCGAAGGTGACCGAACGCTTTTCTTCGACTTCTTGCCTCTCAACTTGGGTCAAGTGGCGGGGATGAAAACTAAGTTCCAAATCTATACGGTGCCGGGTCAGGTTTATTACAACAGCACTCGCAAGCTCGTACTTCAAGGTTCAGACGGTATTGTCTTCGTAGCAGACTCCAAACGGGGAAAGATCAACGAAAACAAGGAGTCCCTCAACAACCTTGTAGAGAACTTGCAGGAATACGGGATGGACATCACGACGACTCCCGTGGTGATGCAATACAACAAGCGCGATCTTCCCGACGTCTATACCGTGGAAGAACTCAACCAACAGATAAATCCGTGGGGATTCCCGTACTTTGAGGCGGTGGCCCGAGACGGGACCGGCGTCTTTCCGACCTTGAAACACTTGGCCGGAATGGTGCTCGAATCACTCAACAAGCAACATGGCGGAGGTGGTCGATCGGCAGCGCCGCGACCGGCGCGACCGGCCCCGAGTGCCCCGGCTTCGGTCGGGACGGGCGGGGCGGCTCCAGCCCCCACCTCAGCCGGGCCGGCGGTGGCCACAATGCCTCCGCCTCCTCGACCAGCGGTGGGCGTGCGCCCCTCGCCGGTCGCTCCTGCTGCGGCGGCGAGAAAGGCGACCCCGGCCTTAGTTGGTGATCCGAGACAAATACCTCAACCTCAGACAACCCCCGAAAAGAAATCGGGAAACCGAGGGATGCTGGTGGCAGCAGGGCTGATCTTGCTCTTGGCTGCTGCTGCAGCCGGAGCGCATTTCACGGGACTTCTTGAGAATATTCTCAAATAGAAGGCTATGCGAAGGGAGCAGGACCATAGTAAGCGACAGTGATCACCTGAGAGAGACTCGCTTAGTCTTCTACCAGGACGACATCGATCGAATCAACGAGACCTTGAACGAGTTCCTCAAGCTTTCGGACTCCAAGTGCAACATCCTCATCGATAAGGAGGGGCACATGGTGACGAAGGTGGGATCAACAGGGGACATCGACTTACAGTCGGTCTCCGCATTGGTGGCGGGATCGTACGCAGCGACTCGCGAAATGGCTCGGCTGCTGGGAGAAGATGAGTTTTCGGTACTCTTCCACCAGGGAAAAAAGGACAGTATTCAACTCACTCTCGTCGGCGAGCGAACGATTCTCGCCACGGTGTTCGACGAACGGACCACCGTGGGAATGGTGCGCCTCTACGCCACCGAGGCGAGTGAAAAGCTGGCCAAGGTCTTCCACGACATCTTGACGCGTCCTCCGAGAGAGGAGAAGGGGCTCAACGACTTCAGCAGCTCCGCTAAAGGCGCGCTCGATTTCTTCTTTGTCGAAGACTAACGACTCGCCCCGCTCGACTTCACGGTCCCGGGGTGAGCCGTTGGTTCAGACTTGAGAAGCAGCCGATCTGAGCCCTCTCGCAGGTCGAGCAAGAGGTTTTTAGTATCGAGCTGGTAATCTCCGATGTCGGCTAGGACCAAGGAGATTTCAGCTATGAATTTCATCGTGACGAAGTAAGCGATATTGAGCACAAGGACCCCTAAGAGTCCCAACACCAAGCTTCCAATATTAGGAACCGTCCCGAGCTTAAAAAGATAGACCAGCGCGACCGCCATGCCGAGGAGAAGGGCGGAGCCGAGGTAAGCCGAGAGGATACAGAACGAGGAGAATGCTCGAAGCTTCCCAAGCCGTGAGACGCTCCCGTGCTGATAATTTCGGATGCGATCCAAGCTGAAGCTGATGTCCTCGCCGCGACTCTTCTCCTTTAACTTGATCGCTTCCTCGATGAGCTTGATGCGACTCTCTTGCTCAGATCGCCAGCTCGCTTGCTCCCTCTCATGAGTCTCGAGTCGAACTCGCTCCTCTTCCCCAAGTACCGGCGTCTTGGCTCCACACGCAGGACACTTCACCTTTCGACCCAAATAGTCGTCCTGGGCGCTGAATCGTTTTCCGCAATGTTCGCAGGTCTCTTGGATTGCCAATTGAGCTCCTCAGAAGCACTCTTTTGAGCGGACTACTAACCCCGCTCGGCGCTACTTTCACAAAACCCGGGCAGCTGAACAACCCACCCAAAAAAAACCCCCGCCAGCCTGCGCTGACGGGGGTTTCTCAGGCCACCCGGATAGAGAGCATTCCGGAGTAGGCCGGAGTGAATTCGCGGGCCTGTCCGCTACTTCCCGGAACTGATAGCGGGACGGATCCCGATCATGCCCCGAGCTTGAGCGGCCGCTTCGGCAACTTGGATGTTCTCGTCCATAATGGCCTGCTGAATCGCTTGATCAACATCAGATTCAACTTCACCCGAGCCTCTGAGAACGCTCCCTAGCGCACTGAAGGCAGCGATCTTAAGTTCAGAAGAGATCGTCTCCTCACTCAGAGCGCGCATGATGGGCGGCTTTGAGGAATCATTCCCGATCGCCGCCAGGATCTGGCAGCACTCGATTCGAACGTCCTCTTCGGGACGCGTGTCAAGAGCCTCCTCAACCGCGCTGGTCAAGCTGCCAATAGGGAAGCCGTTGTCACGAGTTGCGAGGAAGTGAATCGCTTTGGCCGCTCGAAGTGCGATTTGAGCACCGCGGGCCCGCGGACCAGAATCGGACTGGGTGATCGGCTCGAGCACGTCATTGCGAAGCCGCTCAAAACCAATCCCGTTGCCGACGACCGTGACATTCTCAGTCGCCGCGTAGGCGGTCTTAACGAGCTCGACTTTGTCATCCTCAGTCACCACGATGATCGGGGTTTTCTTAGTGCGATCGTCTCGACGCACTTCTTTGATGAGCTTGGCCGTTGAAAAGTCGGGGCCGAGTTCGTCGGAGACGATGATCACGTCGTGCGGGTACTTGATAATCTGCGAAACCGCCAAAACCGGATTTCGTTCATTGAACGCTTGGAAATTGGTCTTGCGGAGCTTGCTGTCAAAGTTGAGACGCTGATCCTCTTCGGGCAGAACAGAGATCGCCACTCGACGACCTGCTTGAGTGAGCCCGATCGTGAGGTTCTCGGTGACAGCCTGGCTGTCGGTTGCTGAGAGACCCGAAGTGGGGTTCATGTAGGCGAGAACCTCAGCTGCACCGAATTGAACTTGAGAATCGGCACGGTAATTAAGCGCGCCCAGGAGAACATCCGGAACCCCTGAGGCTCGGCCGGCCGGCACGATGCCTTTGATCGCGTAGAGGAGCTCGGAGGCGACCCATTCTCGTTCATCGGTCAGAGCGAGTTCGAGGGCCCCGAGAAGCCGATCGGGCTTGTAAGTGAGCGACCGGTTTCGAACCCGGGCCACGTCGAGCGACATCGCCTTGAGCTCTGCGAGCGCGGACTCTTCCATCAGCCCCGCTTTGACCTGTTCGTTTGCAATGTCGAGGGCCGCGCGGTACTCGGAGAAATAAGCCATATCAACGCAAGCGCTGAGTTCGTAGGCGAGCGTTGAGTCGGGTGAAAGTCGCTTCGCCACGTCGAGAGTCTGATTCGCTCGACGCTCGTTGAGAGCCCAATCGGGGACGTCGGTGTAGGTCAGCTTGCCATCTTCGAGCGTCCAGAGGACCGAGTCGTGGTGAGTTCGGGTCAGGAAACTCGGGTCGATTTAGAACATGTGTGGCAGGCGGGCTTGCAAGTTGTTCGCGGGATCCTGGGGCCCACCCAGGCGCATGGTCAC